>DAOVUP010000142.1 GCA_030632525.1 Desulfobacteraceae bacterium
ATGCCGGCCTTGATCGCCTGGATATCATCTCCCATTCCGGGAATCACCACAATGACTGTCGTATGGGCGCTCCTGACAACATCTACCTCATCCTGGCCGACACCAACGGTTTCGACCAGGATATAGTCCTTGCCCATGGCATCCAAGACATCAATGGCGCTTCGGGTAGACTGGGTCAATCCCCCGAAATGACCTCTTGTGGCCAAAGACCGGATAAAAACGCCCTGATCCATACTGTGTCGCTGCATTCTCACACGGTCCCCTAAGATAGCTCCGCCACTGAAAGGGCTGGTGGGATCAACCGCAAGGACGCCCACGGTCTTGTCCCGCTTTCTCAGGTGGGCAAGCATCTGGTCAACTAACGTGCTTTTTCCCACCCCGGGGGCCCCTGTAATGCCGATGACATAGGCCTTCCCTGTATGGGGATACAGATCCTTAAGAACCTCCCGCACCTCGGGCATTCCATCATCTATGTCACGGATAAGACGTGCAACGGTCCTGACATCCCCGGCAACAACTTTTTCAACAATATCATTCATAATGCACTAATCCTGTCTCGGTGTTACGTTGCTCTGGACCCACTTAACGATGTCGTCGAGGGGTGTCCCCGGGGTAAATACCTCTTTTACCCCTGATTCCTTAAGTTGTTTTATATCATCATCCGGTATGATGCCACCCCCGCAGACAATAATATCATCCGCGGCCTTTTCCCGCAGGAGTTCAACCACAGCAAGGAAAAGGTATTTGTGGGCCCCAGCTAAACTCGAAAGGCCAATCATGTCCACATCTTCCTGGATGGCGGCCTCTACGATCTCTTCAGGTGTCTGATGAAGCCCCGTATAAACCACTTCAAAACCGGCGTCACGATACGCCCTCGCAATTATCCTGGCCCCACGGTCATGGCCGTCCAAGCCGGGTTTTGCAACCATTACCCTTACTCTTCTCTTCTGTCTCATATACACCTCTCTGAAATTAGGGAATTGCGTCCCGCGGCCCGCGGGATTAGGAATTAAGGAATTGGTTGAAACATACTCAGTTGAATCCCTCAACTCCTAAATCATTATTCTAATAGATCCCCGGATCCCTGTACTCTCCATACACCTTCCTGTAAATGTCACACACCTCCTGGAGTGTGGCACTGGCCTTTACTGCATCAATGAGGGGCGCCATTATATTTTCTTTCCCTGAACAGGCATCCCCTACCATTTCAAGGCACTCTGCAACCCGCTGATTATCACGTTCAGCCTTGACCCTGTTGGTTTTTTCTATCTGAAGGCTTTCGAGTTTTTCGTCTATCTCTAAGACTTCCACCGGGATTTCCTCGTCAACGACATGCTTGTTGACGCCTACTACTGTTTTCTCGTTATCATCAATCTGTCTCTGATAATGATAGGCGGAATCCGCAATTTCCTGCTGAGGGAAGTTTTTTTCTATTGCCGACAACATACCGCCCATATCATCGATTTTCTGTATTATATCGAAGGCCTCCTCTTCCATCTGGTTTGTAAGCGCTTCAACAAAATATGACCCTCCCAATGGGTCAATCATATTGGCTACTCCGGATTCCTCAGCAATGATCTGTTGTGTCCTCAGCGCAATGGTTGCGGCCTCCTCAGTTGGTATTGCCAAGACCTCATCAAGCGAATTGGTGTGGAGAGACTGGGTTCCGCCCATAACCGCTGCCAATGCCTGAAGCGCCGTCCTTACTACATTATTATAGGGCTGCTGAGCCGTGAGAGAGCATCCCGCCGTCTGAGTGTGGAACCTCAGCCACCATGATCTCTGGTCCTTTGCCTTGAACCGGTCCTTCATGATTTTAGCCCACATCCTCCTGGCCGCCCTGAATTTGGCCACCTCTTCAAAAAAATCCAGGTGAGAATTAAAAAAGAAGGAAAACCGGGGCGCAAAGTCGTCTACATCAAGACCGCGCTCAATGGCCTTCTCTGTGTAAGCAATACCGTCAGCCAAGGTAAACGCCAGTTCCTGCACCGCAGTGGACCCGGCTTCCCTGATATGATATCCGCTGATGCTTATAGTGTTCCATCTCGGGACCTCCTTTGTCCCGAATTCCACAGTATCCTCAATGATCCTTACAGAAGGTACTGGCGGACACATGAAGGTCTTCTGGGCAATAAACTCCTTAAGCATATCATTCTGGATCGTACCCCCTAATACCTTTCTGTCTATCCCCCTATCTTCTGCCATTGCTATATACATGGCCCAGATCACTGAGGCCGGCGGGTTGATGGTCATCGAGGTGGTAATCCTCTCAATGGGGAGACCCTCAAACAAATCCTCAATATCCTTGAGGGTATCGATGGCCACCCCACACTTGCCGCACTCTCCTTTTGCTTTGTGGGCATCAGTGTCATAGCCCATCAAGGTAGGCATATCAAAGGCAGTTGAAAGACCTGTTTGACCCTCTTTGACCAGGAGATGAAAACGTTTGTTTGTATCCCTGGCGCTCCCTAAGCCTGCAAACATCCTCATGGTCCAGAACCGGCCTCGATACATGGACGGCTGGACTCCCCGTGTAAAAGGATAGTCTCCGGGAAAGCCTATATCCTCCATGAAATCCTGGTCTCTGACATCGGCAGGGGTGTAGAGCCTGTTAATTTCCTTGTCAGAAACAGTTGAAAACCTGGTTAATCGTTCAGGCCTGGCCTCAAACACCTCATCTAGTTCTTTCTGCCACTTCTTGTTTCCTTTTTCTATGTCATCAAAAATCTTATTATCAAAGGTCAAGGGCATGGGCACCGCCTTTCGATTGTTGATTGTCGATTGTTGATTGATACCTTTCTATCATCAATTCTTAATAAGGTTTTTCGCTATTATCAGACGCATGATCTCATTGGTTCCTTCATATATCTGGCATATCTTGGCGTCTCTCATATGACGCTCCATGGGATATTCTTTACAATACCCGTATCCGCCCAGGATCTGAACGCCTTCAATAGAGGCCCTCATGGCGGCATCCGATGCATACATCTTGGCCATGGCAGCTGCCTTTTCATAAGGCTTCTTATGGTCCTCTAACCACGCGGCCCTGAGGGTAAGGAGTTCTGCGGCATCCAATTCAGTGGCCATGTCCGCCAACTTCCACTGAATTGCCTGGAAAGTGGAGATCGGCTTCCCGAACTGTTCTCTTGTCTTGGCATATTCCACTGCCTCTTCCAACACAGCCCTCCCGATACCGATAGCCTGGGACGCGATGCCGATTCGGCCCCCGTCAAGGGTTGTTAACATCTGTTTGAAGCCGTCACCCTCGTTTCCGAGAAGGGCGTCAGCAGGTAACCTGGCATCCTCGAAGACAAGTTCCGAGGTGCCCGAGGCAAGGATGCCTAATTTTTCTTCCACCCGGCCCACCTTAAAACCGGGGGTATTATCCAGGTCCACCACAAAGGAGCTGATACCTTTATACCCCTTGCCCTTTTCAGTAATGGCCGCAATCACGCCGTAAGATGACACATTGCCATTGGTAATAAATTTCTTTTCACCGTTGATAACCCATTCATCCCCATCCCTGACAGCGGTAGTGCGCATACCAGCAGGGTCTGAGCCAGCACCCGCCTCGGTCAAACCGTAGCAGCCAAGCGTTTCGCCGGCGGCGCAGGGGTAGAGGTACTTCTTTTTTTGATCGTCCGTACCATATGCCTGGACAGGGAAGCAATAGAGGGAGTTATTCACGGACATAATTACGCCTGTTGATGCGCATCCCTTAGATATTTCTATGAGGGCAAGTACATAACTGACATAATCCATGCCGCCGCCGCCGAATTCCTCTGGCACGGCAATCCCCAGCATCTTTAACTCGCCCAACTGCCTGACGATGTCCGCAGGGTGCTCATGTTTTTCATCGAGCTCGGCGGCCTTTGGCTTGATCTCAGCCTCGGCAAACCGAGCCGCCATCTCTTTTACCATCTGCTGTTCTTCAGTCAAAGCAAAGTCCATTTTAGGTCAACTCTCCCTTAAAATCAGGTTTTCTTTTCTCTAAGAATGCGGTCATTCCTTCCTTGCCGTCAGGGCTCGCCATACATAATGCAAACTGGTCTGTTTCCACTGCGCATGCTGCGCGCAAATCAAGATTGTAACCCCGATCGATACAGCGCTTTGCCGCCATTATTGAAAATCTCCCTTTGGATGCAAGTAACTTGGCTGTCTTCATTGTCTCTTCCCACAGCTTATCAGCGGGAAATACCTTGTTTACTAATCCGATCTCCTTTGCCTCTTGGGCGCTTATGAGGGCACCGGTCATACAGAGTTCCTTTGCCATCCCCTTTCCCACAAGCCTTGGAAGACGCTGGGTCCCACCGAAACCGGGGATGACCCCGAGGCTAATCTCGGGCTGGCCGAATTTGGCATTTTCGGAGGCATAGATGAAATCAGATGCCATGGCGATCTCAGTCCCGCCTCCCAAGGCGAACCCGTTAACACAGGCTATGATCGGAATAGGGAGTCCCTCCATACGAAACCCAAGTTCATGAAGGGCTACAGAGAATTCCCTCAATTGAAGGGGAGCGAGGTTGACCATCATGGAAATGTCAGCTCCGGCCACAAAGGCCTTGTCCCCTTCTCCCGTCAAAATAAGCACCCTGACGGCCGGATTGCTCTCCACTTCATCTAAGGCCTTCTGGATATCTTTGACCACATCGATGTTGATGGCGTTAAGGGCCTTTGGTCTGTTGAACTTAATGACCGCTACATCTCCTTCTGTTTCAAAAATAATATTTTCGTAAGCCATTATTTACCCCCGTTTATAAATTGAATATTGAATAATGCATATTGAATATTGCTGAGTCGTTAAAAACCGACTTCATTATAATTGTTTTTTCTCTTGTGCATTCTCCCCTGCTTTTCAATCGACAATTATCCCCGCTAAAAACGGGATCTTCGACAATCATCAATCTCCAAGACCATTGCCATGCCCTGGCCGCCGCCTATACAGAGAGAAGCCAATCCGAGGCTTAATTCGTTTCTCAACATCTCTCCCATCAGGGTCAAAACTATACGCGCTCCTGAACAACCGATGGGGTGGCCGATGGAAATACCGCTGCCGAGGACGTTGGTCTTGTCCATATCACATTTCAGTTCCCTCACACACGCGATGGCCTGAGCAGCAAATGCCTCATTCAGTTCAATGGCGCCAAAATCATCGATTGAAAGGTTTTCTTTCTTAAGTATTTTTCTCACCGCCGGGATCGGGCCAAGACCTATGTAGTCAGGATCTATTCCGGCGGATGAATATGCCCTGGTCTTTGCAAGGGG
>DAOVUP010000153.1 GCA_030632525.1 Desulfobacteraceae bacterium
AACTACGGGTCTCCTTGTGCGATCCCGCTGCAAGCGGGATACGTCTCGCGTCCCGCCGGGCGGGATTTTCCTTGACCTTGCGAAAAATTGCTTATTTCTGAATTGGAACCCCACGGTGCCCACATTGGGATTAATAGATGGACACAAATTAAACTATTCCTCGGGGAATTAGAAAGGAGGTGGAGATGGCCGGGTCAGAGTTTGGTGATTTTTCTTTTTGGTGGTTGTTCCCTCTTGTGATGATGGCCCTCTGTTTTTTCATGATGAGGGGACGAAAGAGTGGATCGATCTGTGGGTTTAGCTCTCACCACAAGGAGCGCAATCTCATAAATGCCGCGGATTCGCCAATGGACATACTCGACAAACGATATGCTCTTGGCGAGATCAGCGAAGAAGAGTACAAAGAGAAAAAAAGTATTTTAGATCATTGAGACTGCTTTTTGCATGAATGGGGGATAATTGTTAACCATCAAGAAAAAGAAGGAGGTCAGAAATGGTCACGGAAGAGACAAAAGGCAAAAGGGATAATGCCGGTTGCAGTTGCTTCAAGGACACTCCCGAGGATTTTGAGAAAATGGCTGAAATGATGCGCAGATGCTGTGGCAGCCAGGATGGCTCCATCGATTGCTCCGCCATGGATACAAAAAAGATGACCGCCATGATGGAAATGTGCTGCGGTCCAAGGGATGCTAAAACAGCAAGATGAGCAGGGCCTCAGGAAAAGGCAGGGTTTGCATTCGCCCTGCCTTTATTCTTCTATTTCACTGAGGCCTGAATCCCTGAATCCCAAAATGATTAATTCATTTCAGCCCTGCTTTGCGCAGCATACTGAATCGGCGCTCTAATATCTCTTTATTCTTAAAAGGGCATTTCAGTCGCCATGATTCTAAAGAAAAATCAGGATTTATCCTCAAGGTTTCTGCCGCTTCAGCGCGCGCCTCTTCCATTCGTCCTGCTGCGCTATAGCTTGCAGTTAAAAGGATATGGGAAGGCCAAAAATCAGGGTTCTGTGTAATAGCCCTTTTGAATGTCGAGATTGCCTCATCAAACCTCTCTGCCAGTACAAAGGCATGGCCTAAGTTCCATAAATAATTAGGTGGAAATATAGGGTTAAGACTCATCGCCTTCTTTATAATCTCAATGGCCTCTTCTGCCCTATCGGCCCATGCCAGAATACCCCCAAGTCCAGCTAACCAATCGGCATTATTGGGATCTAAGGAAATGGCTCTCTCAAGCTCAGCAATAGCCTGTTCATGCTGCTTTTTCCACAGATAAACGTTGCCTAATAGTTCATGGGGTTCTGCCAAAGAATCATCTATCGCTATCGACTTTTGGGCTAACTCGAAGGCCCTCTCTATTGACTTTGCATCCTGATCCCAGCCTAAAGTCCAGTCCACCAGGTGAGTATGCCCCAACATAGTACATGCCAATGCATATCCGGGGTCAATCTGAACCGCTTTCTTGAACATCTCCCGGGCCTGAACATTATTCTTTTCAGTAAAACCATGAAAATACTCTAAACCCCTCAAGAAGTAGTCATACGCATCCGTGTTACAGGTGTATTGGCACTTGCAGGCACGTCGTGTCTTTTCATCTTCTGTCAGCTTTACCGCCAGCACAGAGACGATCTCTTGGGTAACTTCATCCTGCAATGCGAAAATGTCTTCAAGTTTCCGGTCATAACGTTCTGCCCAAAGATGCCCTCCTGTGGTGGCATCCACTAATTGGGCCGTAATTCGGACTCTATCCATGGCCTTCCTGACACTTCCCTCAAGAATATAACGGACTCCCAGCTCTTTACCCACTTCCTCTACCTTTACAGCCTTACCCTTGTATGTAAAAACAGAGTTGCGGGAAATGACAAATAATGCGGAAATCTTGGAGAGATCGGTAATTATGTCTTCTGTAATCCCGTCGCTGAAATATTCCTGTTCTGGATCATCGCTCATGTTTGCAAAAGGCAGGACGGCAATGGATGGTTTTTCAGGCAGGTTAGCCCCTCTGAGAATAACTGGAATTATGGATTTAGCCCCCATTTCTACACGGTACACTCGCACTGGATCCTCGATGTTCTTAACGGTATGTTCTCCCAGATATTCATAACTAAAGTTCAGCTTGCCCTTGACTTGATCATAAACACTTCTTGAAATGCTAATACCACCCGCGTCTGCCAAGCCCTCTATTCGGGCAGTGATATTAACTCCATCCCCATAAATCCGATCTCCCTCTTCAACCACGTCTCCAAGGTTGATACCGATACGAAATTCCATCCTGCGGTTATCAGGTAGCTCTGCGTTCCTAACCCTGAGTTCTTCCTGGATTTCCACGGCACAACCCACCGCATCTACCACACTGCCAAACTCAGCCAACAGATTATCTCCGGGCGAATCCACGACCCTACCCCGGTGTTTCTGAATAATCGTAGACATCAACTCACGATACGTCGTCAAGGTACGAATCGTTTCATCCTCATCCTCGCCCATAAGACGACTGTATCCTTGAACATCCGCACTGAGCAATGCACAGAGTTTACGTTTAAAACCTTCTTGAATCATGGAAGGCCCCTTGAGACCTTTGCAAAACGCCCCCTTTTAGCCAATCTCGGCGTCAGGCTCAAATTTCAATCCTCGAAATATCTAATATATTCCTGTGGTTGAAATTTTCGCCTTCCTTGATCTTGACTAGATAAGCGCAGACTTCGAAATTGAACATTTTTCAAAGGCCTCCCCTTTTTTAGGTTTTATAACGACTATGGAGGGTAAGATATCTATTTAGTATCACAAAAATAGGGAGATATGTATTACAAAATGGAACAGTCAGAAACCTGGCGCATTTAAAAAAGCTACGGTAATTTGCTAATACCTCAAAATTTCAAGACCGCAGACGTTCTCGGCATCAAGTGAAACGCCTGAGTAGCGGTTTATTTATCAATAGGTAGAAATAGCTTTCTTTCTTGTCTTCCTTTACCCAATATCAGATCATCCACGTGACCAGCACGGTTATTGTCCTCTGTCTTGAAATGCAAATGCATGTCTGTCGAGTGATGAGTAAATATGCCTTTATGTTTTTTTGAATAAAAACCTAAAATAAGTACATTTTCGTTTTTGATGGTTCCGTAAGCACCAGCCTTTTTATGTTTTTCATGGGTATGAGCGGTATCATCTTGTTTCCAATCAATCACATGCCAGTCAAGCTCCTCAACTATTCCTTTAACTAAAAAGGGGAAAGGCATTGAAGTATCAACATCATGTTTGTTGGCCGTTGACTCCACAAATAACTCCAACTCTATATAACTGCCCACAGTTGGAGGAATCGGTATCTCTTTCCATTGCTCAACTTGAGAATAGACCAGCAAGGTTGCTGACTTATCAAAAGAGTGATCCATCAGCACTTCGTTATTTTTAACTGACGTAACATATGGAAAACCGTCAAGAATTATAATTTCTCCTTTCAAGTTGCCAACAGCTCCCAGGGCATATAGGTTTTTCTTTTTTGATAGATCTTTTAGATCAATCTGAGGAGAGATATCGGCTTTATGCATAATATTTTTCAAAGCACCTACATATTCAACCTGGCACCACGCAATACTGAAAAATACGGTTGACATTGAAAACACGATCAAAACTAATTTCGCAATAGTCTTCATTCTTACTTCCTTTAAAAACAATATTACTCTTGACAAACTCGTAAAAAGTCACTGGCCCGTTTTCGTCATTCCCGCAAACGCGGGAATCCAGGGAAATCAAACCCTTCTAAACTACCGCGTTCGCGGGAGTGACGGCCTTGGAGACTTTTTACGAGGCTATCACTCTTAATATGAGAAGATATATTTATTGTTGCCGCTCAGCCCTGCCCCGACTCTCCCATTCCCTTTCTGGTATACTGGTGCGGGTGTATACGAGCAACGGAGAACGAAGGTGGATACAGGTGATACACAACAAGGTAGGTTAGTTTGTCCCGTGTCACAAGGTAATGTCAAGGATTTTGTCAATGTGACGATTGGGGCAGGCCAAGGAGCCCTTGGGAAACAAACGATATGATATTTGCATTCATAAATCGTATGTGATAATTTCTTAAACCACTTGCTCATTGTGTACTTTCTTGTTTTCCTGATATCCTCCGGGATCTGTGGGCGGTGGTTTACGCCGATCAATGCATTTATACGGACAAAAAATGCGATAAGGTTGTTCATATGAACCGTTAACATTTTTCCAAAGGAGAATCGCACGATGGAATATACTCATGAAATTGAGGAAATGTGCGTTGTAGCCAAGGGCCCGAAAAATGGTCCTGCCCCAATACCGCAGGAAGGAAAATGGGTCCGGGCAAAAGAGGTTAAGGATATTTCCGGTTTTACACATGGTGTAGGCTGGTGTGCTCCTCAGCAGGGCGCGTGCAAGCTTACTCTCAATGTAAAGGGAGGTATCATACAGGAAGCTCTTGTTGAAACAGTCGGTTGTACCGGAATGACCCACTCTGCTGCTATGGCATCAGAAATCCTTCCTAATAAAACCATTCTCGAAGCAATGAACTCAGACCTTGTATGTGATGCTATAAATGTTGCCATGAGAGAACTTTTCCTTCAGATCATATACGGTCGTACACAGACAGCTTTCTCGGAAGGCGGGCTTCCTGTAGGTGCCGGTCTTGAGGATCTTGGTAAAGGTCTCAGATCTGTCACAGGTACCATGTACGGCTCAGCTGCCAAGGGTGCACGTTATCTTGAAATGGCCGAAGGTTATATTACAGAGATCGCTCTTGACTCTGATGATGAAATCATCGGATATAAATTTGTTCAACTCGGTATCATGATGGAAAATATCGCTAAGGGTATGGATGCTAACGAAGCCCTTGAAAAGGCAAGCGGAACTTATGGCCGTTTTGCTGATGCTGTTAAAACTATCAACCCGCGTAAAGAGTAAGGAGGATCAACAATGGCTTTATTTGAAGGTTATTCAAGAAGAATAGATCAGATCACTCCTTTTCTTAAAGAATATGGCATGGACTCGATCGAAGATGCTGAAAAGGTTTGCATAGATAAAAGTATTGACGTGCGTAAGATCGTAAAAGACGTTCAGCCTATCGCTTTTAAAAATGCTGCCTGGGCCTATATTACAGGT
>DAOVUP010000066.1 GCA_030632525.1 Desulfobacteraceae bacterium
CAAACACTGAATAATTCCAGGGAAAATGTCAAGGAGATAGAGATTCATTTGAAAAATCTCCTTCGATTGACAGAGCGAGGTGCTTTTCGTATAGTGAATTGTAAACATGAAACAGGGAACTCTTGCAGAAAAAGGGAGATAAAGTTGACAGGCAAAAAAGATGAGACATTTAGGGCGGCGGCAGTTCAGCTTGCGCCTGTACTTTTCGACCGTGACGGCAGTACCGAAAAAATATTAAAATCCATTGAAAAATGCGGCCACGAGGGGATCAGACTGGCTGTTTTCCCTGAGACATTTATCCCGAATTATCCCTATTTCGCATGGGTAAAACCTCCGGCGGTTATCGCCGAACTTCACGGTAGACTTTATGAACAGGCGGTGGAAGTCCCAGGGCCGGTTACAGAGGCAGTAGGAAAGGCCGCGAAAGCCTCTGGTACGGTAGTGGTTCTCGGTGTGAATGAAAGGGAGGGGGGAAGTCTTTACAACACCCAGCTCATATTTGATACCGATGGCGCCCTTCTCGGAAAGAGGCGCAAGATAATGCCAACATTCCATGAACGGATGATCTGGGGATGGGGAGACGGGAGCGGGTTAAGGGTTTTTGAAACGGCCGTTGGCCGCGTTGGGGCCCTGATCTGCTGGGAACATTATATGCCCCTTGCACGGTACGCGTTGATGACCCAGGGGGAAGAGATTCACTGCTCCCATTTCCCCGGTTCTTTCGCAGGTGACTCCATGTCACAACAGATGGACGCGGCCATACGCCATCATGCCATGGAATCGGGGGCCTTTGTCATCAATTCCACGGGATGGCTGACCGACAGACAGAGGGCTGAGATCACTTCTTCGGATGAATCGCTCTCGAAATTTGTAAGAGGAGGAATCTGCACGGGTATTGTGGCGCCCTACGGGCTCTATTTAGCCGGGCCTCTGCCGGAAGGCGAGGGTATGGCCGTTGCAGAAATCGACCTGAAGACCATTATTCGACAAAAGAATGTGCTTGATACCATCGGCCATTACTCCAGGACGGATATCCTAAGACTAAAGATAGATCGGTCTATCCGGCCGGTGGAAGAAGAAATGGCCCCGCACCTTCAGGAAATATTGGAAGGGCCTGAGCAGGATTAAGCGGAATTGCGAATCAAGGAATTAAGAGATTAAGATATTGAAGGATTAAGGAGGTGCACATGGCGTTAATGACTAAGGAGGCATATCTGTCGAGCCTCAGAAAGCTTGATCACCGGGTATTTATTCAGGGAGAAAGGGTTGAAAACGTACCGGATCATCCCATATCAAGACCACCTGCCATGGCTTTGGCCGAGATTTATCAGCAGGCCGGACAGGAGGACATGAAACCGTTGTTCACGGCACAGTCTCACCTCACAGGGGAAACAATAAACCGGTTTACACATATCCAGCAGAGCGTAGAGGATCTCACAAAAAAAATCCTCATGCTGAGAGAGATGGGTAGAAAAACTGCCTGCTGTTTCCAGCGTTGTGCGGGTCTGGACTGTATGAATACCGTCTATGCCATTACCTATGATATGGATCAGGAACTCGGAACCCGATATCATAATCGCTTTGTAGATTTCATGAAATATATCCAGTCAAATGATCTCGTGCCCGCGGCCTGCATGACAGACACAAAAGGGGACCGAAGCCTCCCCCCTTCAGAACAGGAGGATCCTGATCAGTACATGCATATTGTTGGAGAGAAAAACGGGGGCATCATAGTTCGCGGGGCAAAACTGCATATTACCGGTGCAGTAAATTCACATGAACTGATCGTCGTTCCCACAAGGGCATTGAGGGAAGAGGATGCAGAATACGCTGTTTCCTTTGCGGTACCTGCGGATACTAAAGGGGTTACTTTCATATACGGCCGTCAGCCATCAGATACAAGACGTCTTGAAGATGGCCGATCAGACGTTGGCAACCTCTATTACGGTGGCTGTGAAGCCATGGTGGCCTTTGACGATGTTTTTGTGCCGGAAGAAAGGGTATTCATGAAAGGAGAATATCCGATGGCCGGGCGGCTTGTGGAACTTTTTGCGGCCCACCACAGGGCCAGTTATGGGGGGTGCAAGGTGGGGGTAGGCGATGTTCTCATCGGGGCAACAGCGGCCATAGCCGAGGCCCACGGCACGGAGAAAGCCTCCCATATCAAGGATAAGATAGCTGAGATGATCCACCTCAATGAGACGCTGCATGCAGGGGCCTTGGCCAGTACAGGGAAAGGTTTCCCCACACCAAGCGGCGCCTATGCAGTGGACCCCCTCTTAGCTAATGTGTGCAAACTCAACATCACCCGCTTTCCATTTGAGATATCCCGATTAGCCCAGGATATAACCGGTGGTATTTTAGTTACCATGCCTTCACTAAAAGACCAGGAGAACCCCGAAATAGGACCATATATGAAGAAGTATCTGGGAGGCGTGAAGGGCGTGGATAGTGAAAAACGGATACGAATACTCCGTCTTATTGAAAATATTACTTTAGGAACCGGTGCGGTGTCATATTTAACGGAATCGATTCATGGAGCCGGCTCTCCCCAGGCCCAAAAAATCATGATCACACGATTGGCCGACATTGAGTCTGCCAAGGCCTGCGCCTATAAGTTGTGCGGAGTTTGATTCTAATCTAACCCTGTCCCCCCGATGGTCAGAGACCTTTGAAAAGAGTCGAAACTTGATGGTCTCGTAAAAAGTCTTCAAGGTCGTCACTCCCGCGAACGCGGGAGTCCAGAAATGATTGATTTCCCTGGAGTCCCGCGTTCGCGGGAATGACAAAAACAGGTCAGTGACTTTTTACGAATTTGTCAAACTTAGAGAAAGGCTCGTTCTTTAAATCTATGGCAACTGACATGGAACTTAATCGAATAGCTGGTCAGGATTACTCCGGGATTATTCTTGCCGGCGATTTCAGCCGAGAGCTAAAAGACCGTGTGGCAGACTGTATTGCCAGATTCCGTTCGTTTGAAGAAATCGGAAATCCGGCGTTTGCATATCTGTCTGCATGGTGGGAGCATAAAGAGCCGATTTGGTATGAGTTTATCAGTGACCGCTTTGTCAACCTTCTTGGATGTAAAACCGAAACGGTTGCTGATTTTTTGAGAAACAAGATTCTAGAGCACCGCGAGTACAAGTATATGGACGGCAAGGCTTCCATTGCACAGGAGATCATTGATCGGCGCGAACTGGATCTCTCCAAAGTGGCTATGCGGGAAGCAGTAGAAAAACTGGGTACGGTTGAAGCTGTTTATAAAGTCGCACTTGATGATGGCCAAAACATATGGGTAAAAGATCAAGCTGTCATTGAATCTTACACAGAAGACAGCATCATCCTTTCACTCGGCTGTCTGACGGTCGTCTCTAAAGAAATGGAGGCTGAAGAAGAACTAAACCTGGCACAAAAGGAACTGACCAGATACAGAGATCATCTTGAGGATCTGGTGAAAGAAAGAAATGTCGAGTTGATGAAAACCAATACGCAGTTAAATAGGGAAATCCATGAACGTAAAGCGGCAGAAGCATCCCTGATGGAGCAATCGCAGCATTTAGAAGAAGTTAATACCGCTCTAAAGGTCCTTTTGAAGCAGCGGGAAGGCGACAAAAAAGCGCTCGAAGAGGTGGTGGTGTCAAATATAAGAGAATTGATCAATCCCTATATTGAAAAACTCGCGAAGTGCAGCTTAGGAGAAAACCAAAGGACACTTCTCGGTATCCTGGAATCCAATTTGAACAATATCGTATCCCCTTTCATCAATAACATTTCATCAAAAATTCTAAATTTCACCCCTATGGAAATCAAGATTGCCAATCTCGTCAGAGAGGGAAAGACAAATAAAGAAATCGCAGATGTGTTGTTTCTCTCAGTCAACACTGTCTTGGTTCACCGTCATCATATCCGGACCAAACTTGGTATAAAAAATAAAAAAACCAACCTGAGATCCCATCTATTGAGCCTCAATAATTAGTTAGTTTTACTAACTATAATCTAACTATTATATAAACTTGATTTCATTATAAGAATATGCAATCATACTGTTGGACAAGAATCAGTTTACGATCGGATCAATGTTTGAAAATCCGAGGATCGAAAAAAATGGAAAGCAATAAGCGCATAAGGGTTGTTAAAAAAAAGAATAACTCCTTGCGACTTTCTTCTTACACCCAACAAGAGGAAAGGGGCGTGCTTTCGAGAAAAGATGTTTCCACGGAGCCTGTTTCAGGAAAAAAATACGCCCTCCCTCCCTGGTTGTTCCAGCATGAAGAGCTCGTTCATGCCTTGGAGAATGCCAAGATAATCGATAAAAAATCCCTGACGAACACACTTAATCATATACATTTTATGGACGGACACCTCCTTGTCCAGCTGCGCCATCCCAAATATGATGACACCGTACTTGTAAAAATCAGACCTGATCCATGTCTTAGTGCTGAACTGACCTGCCATTTTACGGATGAACACCTGACGGGGATAAAACTCAAAAGCTATAAATTTCTCCACCTTATCATCGACGATGGACAATCAGTGATACTTGCACCAGCCATCTTAAACTGGATGGATAAAGAAAGTTTTTCTGTTCAGTTACCGCAAGAAAGCTATTTAGTTGACCAACGCCAGGCAAGGAGGCATTCCTCTCAAGGAGTGGAGTTAGAGTTGGTACAGGGGGGGCTTTTGATCAAAGGAGAATTATTGGATTTCAGTCCCAAAGGGTTCCGCGTCAGAGTGAGTCATGCCTCTTCGGCTACCTTTGACTGGTCAACAGGTTCGGATCTGTTGACCATGGTTAATTTGCGGAGAGGCACCCAAGTCTTGTTCTCCGGCCTTTGTTCCTGTATTCGTCACGATGAAAGCCCATCATCAACAGAGGTTGTGCTGTCACCTTCCGACAATCAGGTCAAACGATCTGAGAAAAACGAGGTCAGAAACCCTGCGCAGAATATTTCACCGACACTTCTTATCATTTTTGAGCATCCCTTTTTTGAGAAAATGATACAACTCGAGGTTGCTGATATTTCTACTTCAGGTTTTTCTGTATATGAAGAGGTAGATAAGGGAGTTCTGATGCAGGGGATGATCATCTCTGATCTAACGATCGAGTTTGCAGGTGCCATAAAAATGGGGTGCTCTACCCAGGTAATCGGCCGCTTTGAAAAAGATGAGAGCACAGTCCGCTGCGACTTTGCCATTCTCGACATGGAGATCAATGCTTATAGCCAGTTGTCCCATATATTAGCCAATGCCTTAGACCCTCATGCCCATATCTCTAATAAGATTGATATGGACGCGCTCTGGGAGTTTTTCTTTGAATCAGGCTTCATCTATCCCGAAAAATACGAGATCCTCAAGAGCAGCCGTAAGTGTTTTAAGGAGACTTACTCAAACCTTTATCAGGATAATCCTGAAATTTCCAAGCATTTCACTTATCAGAAAAACGGGCGGATATATGGTCATATCTCAATGGTCAGGGCCTATGAACGAGCCTGGATGATTCATCACCATGCCGCAAGAAGTGTGGAAGGCAGACGAGCAGGGTTCGCGGTATTGAAACAAATTATGCTCTATTTAAATGATATACATAGACTGCCCTCCGCCAAAATGGATTACGTGACAAGCTATTTCCGTCCGGAGAATAAGTTCCCTGACCGTGTTTTTGGCGGTTTTGCCAGGGAGCTTGGGAACCCCCAGGGTTGCTCCATGGACCTCTTCTCCTATCTTCTATACACAAGGCTAACTGTTGATACCAGGCTCCCGGAGGGATGGACCCTTACAGAATGTTCGCAGCTTGAATTTTGGGAGTTGAATCGCTTCTATAGCAATTATTCGGGTGGACTGCTTATGGATGCCATGGGTTTTGGGCAAAATAATCTTCAGGAGGAATCACTGAAAGAAGTTTATGGCCGCTACGGTTTCTCGCGGGAATGTATGGTATATTCCCTGAAGCATGAGGAAGAGCTGTATGCTATTCTGATTGTCGATCAGTCAGACCTGGGGTTTAATCTTTCGGAGCTGTTAAACGGAATCAAGATCGTGGTGACCAATCCTGACAGCCTTGGCTGGAATGTGCTGTCCATCGCCATTGCACAATTGGCACGCTACTTTGATATGGAGAAGATCCCTGTCTTATGTTATCCTTTCGAGTATGTTGAGGCCAAAGGCGTGCCTTGTGAAAAGCAATACCAGGCGTGGGTTCTGAATGTCCGATATGGAAACGAATATATGGAATATATGCGCAAGAAATTCAAATTAATCTACAGATGAGAAACAAAGAGCCCTGTTCCAACACCCCCCCTAATAGGAATAATTTGAGAGATGGAAATAGTCTTGATTAATGTCTCCGGGCGACTTTCTTCTGATGGCTCTCGCCTGATATCTGCATTGTTGAAGCGCGCTGGACACCGGGTAACGAGTGTCTTTTTAGCCAGGCCAGACCCCCTTTATTATCAGCATGAGGAACTTGAGCAATTGGACGAACTCATTAGGGGCTGTGAGCTTGTGATGATTGCGGTATATAGCAGCTATGCTATTAGGGCAATACAGGTCACAGAGTTTGTTCACAAAAATTATCCCGGTATGAATGTGATTTGGGGAGGTCCTCACTGTATTTCTGTTCCAGAACTCGCTCTTCGCTATGCCGATGGCGTATGTTTTTCAGAAGGAGACCAGGTCATCGTCGATTTAGTAAACAGAATGGGGTCGGGAATCGATTATTTGAGTACTCCCAACATGGCTTTCAATGGGAATGGAACCCGGGTTGTAAATAACGTCCTACCCCCATTTTCAGACTTAGACAGCCTTCCCTACTATGACTATGAACTGGACGATCACTTCCTTTTAGACCGGAAACTTTACCAGATGACCAAACAGGATCTGAAGGATCGTCTTGCAGGCTATCCCTATTATATCCCGATTTTGTATGTTTTGACATCCCGCGGTTGTCCTCATCAATGTGCCTACTGTAACAACTGCAGATATGTGGCCATGTTCGATCGCAATACAATGCGATTTCAGACCGTAGATCATGTGATAGACGAACTGGTATATACGCTTGGGCTTCTTGACTTTGTCTCTTTCATAGGCTTTGGAGATGATGATTTTTTCATGCGCCCCACAAAGCAATTAGAGGATTTTGCCAAAAAATATAAGGCGAAAGTGGGTCTCCCTTTTGGCATCGCTATAAGCGCAAATACCTATCGAACGGAAAAGATGGAGATTCTTTTGGATTCAGGCCTGAAAGCAGTCCAGATTGGCGTACAGTCCGGAAGCCAGAGGATACTCGATGAAGTCTATAATCGAAAGATCAAGGTGTCAAAGA
>DAOVUP010000157.1 GCA_030632525.1 Desulfobacteraceae bacterium
AGGGGGTGAAAAGGTTCTGGAAACTACACGGAAAGAATACCCAGATATACCGGTTATTATTATCACAGGGCATGGGACCGTTGATACAGCAGTGGTATGCATGAAAAATGGTGCCTATGATTTTATAACCAAGCCCTTCCAGATCGACCAGTTTCTCCTGACTATCACGCGGGCTGCTGAAAAGCGAAGATTAGAACAGAAAGCCAGGCAGTTTCAGGAGGAAAACATACGGAACCTCTATGATCTCAATCTTGAAAAGAGCCGCCTGAAAACTATTATCAAACAGATGGCCAACGGCGTCATGGTAACCAACCGTAACTTGGAAGTGGTTCTCCACAACCCGGCCCTGATGCGACTGATGGAAATACCGGAAGAAATAGAAAGCCCTGCCCCCATTGGCAAAATCATTCATAAAGAGTCGCTGATAGACACCCTTAAACAGATTTTGAGTGGGGAGTCACCGGAAGAGGAGTCTGTATCACAGGAAATCACTGTAGGGGCCAATGCCCTTCGGGCCATTTCGGCTCCTGCCCTCGGACCTAACAAGGCCGTTGCCGGCACTGTGACCGTTTTGGAAGATATAACGGCATTTAAGCAGCTTGACGAAATGAAATCTGACTTTGTTAATATGGTAGCCCACGAACTTCGCAGCCCCCTTGTTTCCATCAGACAGCTAAACAGTGTTCTTTTGGAGGGGTTAGCAGGCCCACTTGAGGAAAAGCAACAGGATTTTGTTAAAAGGGGAATGAATAAAATCGATTCCCTACTCGAGCTTATTAACGACCTTCTTGACGTGGCAAAAATCGAAGCAGGGAAATATGTCCAGCACCAGGTCCCCACCGACATCGGCCAGATCATAGAGGAGACAGTTGCCCTAATGGAACCGAGGGCCAAGGAACAGGGTATTACCCTTACCCATTCCTATCATAATTTAAAACTGGTCCAGGCAGACCCCAAGAACATCGAAGAGATCTTTAATAACCTCGTCAGCAATGCAATTAACTATTCTCCCGAGGGGGGCCGGGTAACGATCACCGCACGCGGTTTGCCCGAATACCTGGAAGTAAAAGTCGAGGATACAGGTGTGGGGATCCCCCCTGAAGAACTACCCAAAATTTTTGATAAGTTCTACCGGGTTAAACATCCCAAAACCCGTCAGGTGATAGGCACGGGATTAGGCTTAGCAATTGTGAGAGGGGTGATTGAAGCTCACCACGGTACCATTGATGTGGAGAGCATACCGGATAAGGGAACTACTTTCAGAATTTTGCTGCCGGTGATCGAGTCAAAAGATTGACCATTGGAGGAGAAACCATCTCAATTACACACGACAAAATGCGATCAGTCATGAACATCGCCCTTGTGGGAGCGGAGACCTACTGCAAGGAGATCCTTGAAAACACCTTTCTTGATAACAACGAGACGGAGGTGAGAGAGCGCATTGTGGCGGTGTCAGATCCCGATCCTGAAACTCCGGGTATGCTGCTGGCCAGACAGTTGGGTCTGATCACAGTAAAAGATTGTCACGAGCTTTATGACCCCAAGTACAGCATCCATCTTATTATAGTTCTTACCCCTGAACAAAAAATACTGGAAGAGATCCTCAGGACAAGACCGTCCAAAATACGAATCCTCTCCTATCAGGTCTTTGAACTCTTTGGGAAGGCCATCAGGCGTGAGGCTGACAAATTGAGGGAGAGGACCAAAGAGATGGAAACCATCATCAACGGGATACAGGACTTTATTCTGGTTATAACGCCTGACAGGAAGATCGTGGATGTCAATGATGCATTCCTTTCCAAGATGGGTTTTTCCCGTGAAGAGGTAATCGGGAGACAATGTAACGATGTGTATCAGAGGACTTACCCTGAGTGCAATGAGGGGGATCTTGTTTGTCCCTTGAGCGATGTAATTCGAAACAAGAGAGAGTGCCGGCAGATCCGGGAATCTCCAGTTCCAACTGGCAAAAGTCGTTATTTCGAGGTGGAGGTATATCCCATATGGGAAAAGGGTAGAAAGATTTCGAAATTTATCCATATCAGCCGCGATATCACCGAGCGCCGAAGAGAAGAGGAAGAAATTACTCACCGGCTGGAAGAGATGGTGGAAGAACGAACGAGACAGCTAAAAGAGACCCATGACAAGCTTCTCCACCAGGACAAGATGGCATCTCTCGGTAAACTCTCCGCGTCAGTAGTCCATGAAATCAACAATCCCATAGCCGGGATTCTAAATCTGATAATGCTAATCAAGAGGATACTTGAGGAGGGGCCTGTAGGGAAAGAAGAGCTTGAAAAATTCAGCCACTACATAAACCTCATGCAGACGGAAACCCGGCGAACGGGTCGTATTGTATCCAACCTTCTTGCATTTTCAAGGCAATCGAAGATTGAAATGAAGTCATTAAACCTTAACCGGATCGTCGACCAGACCCTGGCATTGAATTCAAACCTGTTGAGGATCAGCGGGGTAAAGGTCAAAAAACATCTTGACCAAAACCTGCCACAGCTTGTGGGATCCGCAGACCAGATTCAGCAGGTATTTATGAACTTTGTATCCAATGCCGCTGAGGCTATGGAGTCAATGGGGAGTGGTATCCTGACAGTGGAAACCGGGCATATTTCGGAAGCGGAAAAGGTAATGGTCAAATTCAAAGATACGGGCAAAGGGATTGCCAAGGAAGACCTCACCAAGATTTTCGAGCCCTTTTTCACCACCAAAAAGGAGAAGAAAGGAGTAGGGTTGGGCCTTTCCGTGGCATACGGCATCATTGAAGAGCATGGCGGGTCAATCCAGGTGGAGTCTCAAAAAGGAAAAGGGAGTACTTTTAGGGTGGATATTCCTCTGAATCGCCCATCAAATCTTGAGGACGGAGGTGCCCATGAGCACTAAAATCCTTGTTGTTGATGACGAATTGATCATGCGAGAGTCTCTGGGCGACTGGCTTGACAGAGATGGCCATGAGGTTGAAACCGCAGTAAGCGGAGAGGAGGCCCTCAAAAAAATAAAGCTCTCCCATTTTGATATCCTCCTTGTTGATCTCAAGATGGAGGGGATGAGTGGACTTGAGGTGTTAAAGGAGGTTAAGGAAAGGGACCCTGATGCGGCAGTGGTTATGATTACGGCCTACGGATCGATTTCAACGGCCATAGAGGCGATGAAGGACGGGGCCTATGATTATGTGCTCAAGCCCTTTGATCCCAATGAGCTGGGGCTTGTGATTGACAAGATCATTGCTCAGCAGGCTCAGGCCCTTGAAAACCTTTTTTTGAAAGAGCAGTTTAAGGACCGGACCCGTTTCGAAAGCATGATAGGGCAATCGAAACCGATGCAGAAAATCTTTGACTTGATCCAGGATCTGGCCCCCATGGATTCAACGGTCCTGATTACCGGTGAGACCGGGACAGGCAAAGGGTTGGCAGCCAAGGCGATTCATACAAACAGCCCCCGATGTGGAGGTCCGTTCGTGGTGGTCAATTGTGGCGCTATTCCCGAGCACCTTATGGAGAGTGAATTGTTTGGTCATCAGAAAGGGGCCTTTACTGATGCAAAGGAGACCAAGAAAGGGAGGCTGGAACTTGCACATGGAGGCACCCTCCTGTTGGATGAGATCGGGGAGGTTGGAATGAGGATGCAGATAGATCTGTTGCGTGTACTGGAAGACCGTGTGTTTTACAGGGTGGGCGGCACGCAACCGATTGAGGCCGATTTCCGGATTATCGCCGCAACGAATCGAAATCTTGAGGAAGCGATCAGAGAGGGGAAATTTAGAGAAGATCTATACTACCGTTTGAACGTGATTTATTTCAAAATGCCACCCCTTCGTGAACGTAAAGAGGATATACCTCTTATAGCCGAACATTTTCTTAACCGGTTTTCCCAGGAAATGAACAAGCCCGTGGACCTGATTAACAGGGCCGCGATGGACGAAATGATGCTTTATGAGTGGCCTGGAAACGTCAGGGAACTGGAAAATGCCATTGAAAGGGCTGTGGTCGTGGGCAAAAGCCGCAGCATTCAGACTGAAGACCTGCCCATCTTCCGTCCTGAATACATAAGCTCCACTTCACTTAATTCCCTGAAAGAGATTGAAAAAGAACATATCATAAAGGTGCTTGACGAGAATCAGTGGAATATTGCAAGGAGCGCAAAAATCCTGGGCATCGATAGGTCAACCTTGTACAGCAAGATCGATCGTTATCAAATCCAAAAACCCAAGTGACTGACCCTCCCATTAATAAGATTGTTATTTTTGCCGTAAGTGGCCTCGAATCCGAAATGCTAACACGGGCCAGGCTTGACATCGACCGGATATTCTATTGTCAAACAGAAATAATTCCTCTCTCGAATGATCTTACCTACGCCTTGGACCCGGCGCGAAATCAATACCTTTCTGCCTCTATCCTGGACAAGCTGATCACCCTGGCCCCCGGCCATGCTGTCAAGGCTCTTGCCATTGTTGAAGTGGACCTCTTTATCCCTATCCTGACTCATGTTTACGGGGAGGCTCAGATGGGTGGAAAGGCATGCATTGTCTCCACATACCGGCTGGGGGAAGGTGTTTCACCGGCCAGCGAAACCTATTTTCACAGGGTTGCCAAGGAAACCATACATGAACTGGGCCACACCTTTAATCTCCGCCATTGCCCGAGTAAGGCATGTATTATGCATTATTGCCGCACCTTGAATGATGTGGACAGGAGACCGGATGAACTGTGCAGATACTGCAAGGTCCTGTTAGATGATGAAATTGAAAGGCTGGCAAAACAGTCCCACCTCTCCTCTGCAAATGGTAATAATATTAACGGGATTTCAGGTATCAAGAAAAATGTTAGTCAGTCTCTCCCACCCTAACTGGGGTATTTTGCCGTAGATGTCATTGCCGAAATGCCCGCCATCAGCAGGGAGAGGACCTGCGACCTCTTCAATTAGCCGATGGAGACGTTCCACTTCTTCGTCCATAAAATCGCCGCTTTCAGTATTGATCATCAGTTCCTTTAATTCGTCTCGCAATGTGTCTGAGTGAACCCTCATGATCCACCCCTCGGAAAAGGG
>DAOVUP010000228.1 GCA_030632525.1 Desulfobacteraceae bacterium
ATCAGATTAAACAGAAACGTTTAGGGGCAATCTACAGCAGGCTTCCCTCCCTTGCTACCCTGGAGGGAATTAATTATTATTCCATCATTTATGGGTTTCCCTTTCTGACCGTGGGGATGATTACCGGTTCTGTCTATGCCCAATATGCTCTTGGAAACTATTGGCACTGGGACCCCAAAGAGGTATGGTCCTTGATTTCGTGGTTGTTTTACGCGGCGCTTCTTCATCAAAGGATTGCGGTTGGCTGGCAGGGTCGAAGGGCTGCAATTATGGCTATTTTCTGTTTCTCTGTATTGGTGTTTACCTTTGTGGGTGTCAGTTTGTTGATGGGAGGGTATCATAGTTTCAGCAGTATGGGGGTCCGATAAAATCTATGCTGAAGATCATCAACATAGGCATGAACCATGAGACTGCGCCAATAGAACTGAGGGAGCGTCTTGCATCAGAGTCTGATAATACCCTAAAGGCTTTGGTATCTATGAGAGGGCTTGATGTTGTCAAGGAAGGCCTTTTTCTATCCACGTGCAACCGGGTGGAGGCTTTATTCATCACAGAAGAGGCGGAAGAGGCCAGGAGATCGGTGATTTCACTTATGTCCAGGCTTGGAGGTATGCGGACAGAGGAATTGTTGACATGCCTCTATGCTTTTGAAGATATGGACGCGGTGAAACATGTATTCAATGTGGCTTCCAGCCTCGATTCCATGGTGCTTGGGGAACCACAGATTCTCGGCCAGATTAAGGAGGCCTATGCCCAGGCAACGAATCAAAAAACATCAGGGGTTATCCTCAACCGGTTGATGCACCGCGCCTTTCATGTGGCAAAAAGGGTGCGATCAGAGACCGATATATGCGGTGCGGCGGTCTCGATCAGTTATGCGGCCGTTGAATTGGCCAAGAAAATATTTCATATTTTGGAGGGCAAAAAAGTCCTTCTCATAGGTGCCGGGGAAATGGCTGAATTAGCGGCTAAGCACCTCCTCAGCAATGGGGTTAGTTCAGTTATGGTGGCCAACAGGACTTTTGGCCGGGCAGTTGAGGTAGCGGAACGTTTTAATGCTCTGCCAGTCTCATTTGATGAAATCGGAGCACAGCTCTTAGATGTGGATATTGTTATAACGTCGACTGCTTCCCCGGAATATGTTATTACCCGGCCCCAGGTTAAGAAATCTCTGAGGAAAAGACGCAACCGGCCCATCTTTTTTATTGATATTGCGGTTCCAAGAGACGTTGAACCTGAAGTCAATGACCTGAATAATGTCTATCTCTATGATATCGACGATTTGAAAGGCGTTATTGAATTGAACATGGCACAGAGGCAGGAGGCGGCGGTCAAGGCCGGACGTATCGTCGAGGAAGAGGTCGTCAAGTATGAAAAATGGCTAAAGACGTTAGCTGTAGTTCCCACAATTGTTTCATTGAGAAACAAGGCAGCCTCGATCATACGGGCCGAATTCCTAAAGAGCAATTCTGCATTGGGAGAACTTACACCTGTACAATATGAGGCCATGGAAACCTTGACGAGATCTATTGCCGAAAAGATGCTGAATGATCCTATTGTTTTCCTAAAGGGAAAGGCGGGACGATCAAGCCTCAACACATATCTGGATTTAACAAAAAATCTGTTTAATTTAGACGATATTGATGCCGTGCCTCAAGGTGAAGAGTTGATGAGGAAAAAGGAGGGAAAATGAACCTGTATAAAATGATTGAAACCCTTAAAGAACATCCTGATTATCCAAAGATGGGAATGATTGCCAGCCACCTGGGTGTGGTGCGGGAGACTTCCCTGAATGGGGACAAAGTAATTGGAATTGAGGTCATATTTGACGAAGATGTTGTAAACGGAGTAATCCCCAAAATCAAACAAATGCCGGGGATTGTTGATGTGTTGATTGAGACCTCAGGAGGCCGATTGGATGTCGGTGACGAAATTATGGCCGTGGTTGTGGGTGGGGATACCCGTGAACATGTGTTTCCTGCGCTCATAGAGGCGGTCGACATGATAAAAAGGGAAGGGGCAAGTAAGAAGGAAATTCAATATCACCGGAGATAAGATATGGGGATGATAGATGTCACCGGGAAACCGGTTGTCAGGCGTAAGGCAGAGGCTGCGGGAAAAATTATCCTTTCCCCGGATACAATTAAAAAAATGGAGGACGGGGAGATCAAGAAGGGGGACCCTTTCTTAGTGGCAGAAGTTGCTGCCATGAACGCAGCTAAACAGACTTATCTGCTGATTCCCCATTGTCACCAGATCCCTTTAGATACGGTGAGGGTAACCTTTGAAATAATTGAGGCTACAGTTCAGGCCAAATGTCTTGTCAGGTCACAGGCGCGCACAGGCGTTGAAATGGAAGCGCTCATAGGGGTCTCTGTTGCATTAAATACCCTTTGGGATATGGTCAAATACCTTGAAAAAAACGAGCAGGGACAGTACCCTTCTACAATGATTACCGATATCAGGGTGTTAAAGAAGGAGAAGGGCGAGTAAGAAAATATTAGCTGTTATTTGTTGTTTCAGTGAGAGATTTGGACTAGGACTGCGCTTAAGGATGAGGATTAAGAAATGAAGAAATTATTACTGATGATACTTATAACCCTGGGAATATCTTTGATTTCACAGGATGGTCTGGCCAAAAAGGCCTACGTAATGAATCCCACCAAGATTACCCTTCGAAAAGCACCGGGTGTAGGGGAAAAGATCATTGCTATGCTTCGTCAGGATGAGCCTGTGGAAGTCTTAGAGACCAAAAAGGGTTGGAGTCGTGTTCGTCTTCTGGAGACCAACCGGCAGAACAAGGAGGGTTGGGTAGTGAGTGGGTATTTAATTACCCGTGTTCCATGGAAAATCCAGACCGGGTTATTGATAGAAGAGAATGCCCGGCTCAAAAAAAAGCTAAATAAGATTGAGAAGGAATGGAGTGAATTGTCCGGTGAAAGGGAAGATCTTAGTGGAAAACTGGGAAAAAACAGGACAGTCTTGGATACAATGCGGGAAAGATATGAGACCTTAAAAAAAGAGGCCAGCGGCTTTTTGAAACTCAAGAAAAAATATGAGACCACAAAGACGAAAATGGAGACTGCCCAGGCAACCACAGAGAAATTGACCAAAGAAAATATTATATTGAAGTCTTCTCAAAGGAATACGTGGTTTCTCACTGGAGCGGCAGTGCTGCTGGTTGGTCTAATCTTTGGCCTGATCATGGGAAGACAACAGAAAAAAAGGAAATCCACCTATTATTAATGGGCCGGTAAAAGATATTATGACTATTTCATTATTGAATAAAGAAAACACAGGACTTATTATCGTAGATGTCCAGGAAAAACTCATGAAGGTAATGGGCAATCCGGACAGGGTCACTGACAGGATTGTCAAACTCCTTGATCTTTCCAGGGTATTCAAACTGAAGGTTATTCTAACGGAGAAGTATTCCAAATGGCTGGGTCCCACACTCCCCCCCATAAAGGAGGCATTACCTGAATATGACCCGATCGAAAAGCTGCATTATAACTAAAGCCATGTTCATATTTATATCATTTATGGTCATGCTCTAGGTCTTGTTGATAGAATCTTTATTGGTGTTGAAACCCACATATGCGTTTTTCAGACATGTATCTCCCTTTTA
>DAOVUP010000037.1 GCA_030632525.1 Desulfobacteraceae bacterium
AAACATTCTCTCACCTACCCGTCTAACGGGCAGGTTTTAGGGGTCAATCAACGATCTCAGTACCCACCCCTATTTTAGTGAAAATCTCCAACAAGATAGCATGGGGGGCGCGTCCATCTATGATATGAGCCTTACCCACACCCGCATCTAAGGCGGCCAAACAACATTTTACTTTTGGAATCATCCCGCCTTTGATTACGCCACCTCCAATAAACTCTCGAGCCTCTTCCACTTTCAAGGTTGAAACCAATGTGCCGTTTTGATCAAGCACCCCTTCAGTATCAGTTAGAAGCACCAATTTCCTGGCGCTCAGGGAGGAGGCTATCTCGCCGGCCACTAAATCTGCATTGATATTATACGTCTCCCCATCCTTCCCGGAACCTACCGGGGCAATAACCGGAATAAACTCACTTTCCATAATAGTAACGAGAATACCATTGTCCACGGAGGTAATCTCGCCAACCATACCCATATCGATTATCTCAGGGGCCTGGTCCTCCCCTCCCCTCTTAAGATATTTCATTTTCCTGGCAGAGATCAGGTTCCCGTCTTTTCCTGACAGCCCTACAGCACTTCCGCCGTTTTGGTTGATAAGGGTTACTATCTCTTTGTTGACCTTCCCGACCAAAACCATTTCCACCACATCCATGGTCTGCCTGTCGGTGACCCTCATACCATCCACAAATTCTGACTTGATGGAAAGCTTCTTGAGAAAATTACCGATCTGCGGCCCTCCTCCATGGACAACCACAGGATTCATTCCCACATATTTCATCAGAATGATATCTAAGGCAAAATCGCGTTTCAACTTCTCATCCACCATAGCATGGCCGCCATATTTTACAACAATGGTAGCCCCGTTGAATCGCCGGATATATGGAAGGGCCTCGATCAAGACCCTGGCCCTGTCTATGTGAGTTGTCATACAACGTTCCTGATTAAGATTTTGGAGTTTAATTTAGATGGTCTCGTAAAAAGTCTCCAAGGCCGTCACTCCTGCGAAATCGGAAGTCCACAAGTGGTTGAGTTTCCTGGATTCCCGCTTTCGCGGGAATGACGAAAACGGGTGTTTTCCGACTTTTTACGGGTTTGTCAATCATCAATCATCAATCCTATAGAATGTACCTGCTAAGGTTTTCGTCCGCTAATATGTCGGCAAGTTTATCCGTCACATAGTCCTTATTAATAGTCACATCCTTTGTAGTCATATCCGGAGCATCAAAAGATATCTCATCCACCAATTTTTCCATCACCGTATGGAGACGACGGGCCCCGATATTCTCAGTACGCTCGTTTACCCTGCTGGCCATTCCGGCGATCTCTGTAACGGCAGACTCCTCAAATATCAGATCAATACCTTCAGTGGCGAGAAGGGCCTTGTATTGTGTAATCAAAGCGTTTTTAGGTTCCAATAAAATCCTGATAAAATCTTCCATGGAAAGGGAATCGAGTTCCACCCTGATGGGAAATCTTCCCTGCAGCTCTGGCAGCAAATCGGAAGGCTTACTCACATTGAAGGCGCCTGCTGCGATGAACAGGATATGGTCCGACTTGACCATCCCATATTTTGTGGCAATGGTTGAGCCTTCAACAATAGGCAGGAGATCCCTCTGCACCCCTTCACGGGAAACATCCGGGCCATGGGAAAATTCGGAACCCGCCACCTTATCCAATTCATCCAGGAAGATTATCCCGTTTTGCTCTGTAATCGTGACGGCCTTTTCTATCACTTTATCCATGTCTATCAGCCGCTGTGATTCCTCCTGGAAAATAATCTCCATTGCCTCAGGAATTTTCACCCTCCTCTTCTTTTTCTTGGTGGGCAATATATTGCCGAAAATTTCCTTTACATTAAACTCCATCTCTTCAAGCCCTGCACTGGAAAAGATTTCCACCATGGGCATACTGCTATTGGCCACTTCCAATTCCACATACCGTTTGTCTAATTTCCCGTTTTTCAGCATTCGACGCAGCTTTTCACGGGTGGTATTTTCTGTCTTATCGGATTTGACCACCTCTAATATCCGTTCCTTGTCTGCCTCCTCTTCTTCTTTAACCTCTTGACTCTTTTTCGGCAAGAGTATATCAAGCAATCTCTCCTCAGCCAATTCTTTGGCCTTTGACTTGACAATCTCCTGTTCCTCTTTTTTCGCCATGCTTACTGCCAACTCAGTCAAATCCCTGACCATTGATTCCACATCCCGACCCACGTAGCCCACCTCGGTAAATTTAGTAGCCTCTATCTTGAGGAAGGGTGAATTGGCAAGACGAGCCAACCGCCTGGCGATCTCGGTCTTACCCACCCCGGTGGGTCCTATCATAATGATATTCTTGGGTGCGATCTCATCCCTGAGTTCCGGAGAAACCTGCTGCCTCCTCCACCTGTTTCTCAAGGCGATGGCTACGGAACGCTTTGCCTGATCCTGCCCGATAATATATTTATCCAACTCCGATACGATTTCTCTCGGCGTCAACACCTCAACAAGCTGGTCTTTTTCCGCAACATCCTTTTCCATTCTTACCTCATAATTGATACGCCCGTAAAAAGTCATTTTTACGGGCAGCTTCGATCCTAATAGCTTTTAAGACAGCTATTTTCGGGACGCAGATTTCCGAAGATAAATGCAGATAATTAAGAAAATCAGAGACAATCTGCGTTCATCTGCGTCCAAATTCTTTTCTTAAGTAGTATAGATGAATTTCCATAGGAGATTCCTATTCTACAGTGCTAAATTCTGGGTTGCTTAAGTAGTGCCTGAACGAAAACTGTCTTTTTTTCCCCTATCTGTTTCAGACTCAAATTTTAATCCTCGAAATATTCAATGTATTCCTGCGGTTAAACTTTTCGTCTTCCTTGAGCTGAACGAAAAATCCTAGTTTTCGTTCGGACACTAAGTATCAAGTTTACGTACATTAATCTGATCATTGGTATAAAGGCAAATTGAGGCCGCAATCTTCATGGCCTCAAGGGCAATGGTGGATGCATCAAGATCGGAATGTGCCACCAGGGCCTGCGCGGCTGACTGAGCAAAGGGACCACCCGATCCAATAGCAGCAACCGATTGGTCAGGTTCTATTACATCGCCAGTTCCCGAAATTACAAGGATATGTTCCTTATCCATGGCAAGCAGCAGGGCCTCTAACCTACGGAGGATCTTATCGGTTCTCCAATCCTTTGCCAGTTCAACAGCAGCCCTGGTCAAGTTCCCGTTATAAGACTCCAGTTTCCCCTCTAACCTCTCGCACAGGTTAAAGGCATCAGCAGCCGCCCCTGCAAATCCTACCATCACACTATCTTCGTACATTAGTCGGATTTTTATGGCCTTATGCTTCATAATTGTCTCACCAAGCGTTACCTGGCCATCCGCTGCCATTACACATTGTCCTTCCTTCATCACGGCAAGAACAGTAGTGGCCCTTAATTTTTCAGAGTTACCCTTAATCATTTATACAGTCCTCGTCCAAAACGTTAAAAGTGCCTAAAGTTCAAAGTGCCTAAAATGCCTAAAGTTGTGGTACGCCTTCGGCGATCCAATCTAAAAAAAGATGGTCTTGTTTCGCCAACAGTCGATCCGGTGTTTAAAATTGAAAGGCTTCCTTAACTTTATGCACTTTAAACTTTTTCTGCTAAGTAGTGTCCGTCCAGAAATGAGATAGTTTTCGCAAGGTCAACGAAGATGAGGATATTAACCACAGGAATACATTGAAGTATTTCGAGGATTAAAATCCGAATCTGACGCAGAGATTGCGAAAAATAGCCATTTATGGACGGGCACTAACTACGCGGATGCGCCTTATCATATACCTCCATAAGCCTGTCAAGGCTGACATGGGTATATTTTTGCGTAGTGGATAAGCTTGTATGCCCTAAAAGCTCCTGAACCGAGCGAAGATCCGCGCCCCCGTCCAACAGGTGTGTGGCAAAAGTATGCCTCATGGAGTGAGGGCTGATCTCATAGGTCAAACCAGTCTCTTTAACATATTTTTTGACTACTCTTCCAATACTTCGTGTCGAAAGACGCCCCCCCCTAAAATTGATAAAGAGAGGGCTATTCTGCATCAGCCCCCCGCTCTTCTTCCTCAAATATTGAGTAGCATCCAAATATTCCCGCACAGCTAACAAGGCCTGACGCCCGATAGGCACAATCCTCTCCCGATCTCCCTTGCCTGTGACTTTAATCAGGCCTTCATCAAAATCGATACTGGATATATTCAGACCCTCAAGTTCTGCTGCCCTGATTCCGCAGGAATAGAGCACCTCCAGGAGGGCCAGGTCTCTCAGCCCGAGAGGCTTTTTACGATCAGGCCTCTCAAGGAGCCTGAAAACATCATCCACAGGAAGATAAGTGGGCACATACTTTTCTAATTTGGGCGTCGCTATATCTGCCGCCGGATTCCCCTTATTTAAACCCTGTTTTTCTAAAAAAAGAAAAAAAGAGCGAACAGCAGAAAGTTTGCGGGCAATGGACGTGCGCCTCAGCTTCCCATAAAGACTCCCCACATATTTTCTTATGATTAAAGGGTCAATCGCCTCAACTTCACAATCCTCTTTGCTCTTCGTATGAGATGAGCATCCGGTTGAAGCAAGGAATTCCGAAAATTGCACCAGGTCATTTAGGTAATTCCTTATGGTATGTTTAGAGCAACCCTTCTGATCCCTCAGAAAAGAGATAAAAAGCTCTATGGCATTATCAACCAACAAAATGGATATGACCCGCCTTTCCCGGCCGCACTGAACGCTTACCCCATCTCTTACCAATCCGCATCCATAACTGCTAAATATAACACATTTTCTCAAATTGGCAATTAAAAAATGCCCAGCCAAATTCTTGACTTGACTTCAATTCAACTGTTGGTGTAATTATTATGTTTTTGCTTTTCTCCGTCAACCGTACATACAAAATTAGATTCATCAGGAAAGGGTCATTAATATGGATAAAAATGCTAAACAATTGAGAAACATAGCCCTCATCGCACATGGGGGCTCCGGGAAAACCTCCTTAGCCGAAGCCATGCTGTTTAATGCAAAGGCTACCACAAGACTTGGCAAAGTAGACGACAGCACCTCCAATTTTGATTTTGAACCGGAGGAGATAAAAAGAAAGGCTACTCTGAGCACCTCTTTTCACCACTGCAACTGGAAAAAACATATTATAAATATCATTGACACCCCGGGCGATGATAATTTCCTTTCTGATGCCAAGTTATCCCTGCAGGCGGCGGACGGGGCCATAGTAATCATTGATGCCACGTCAGGAGTAAAAGTAGGCACAGAAAAGGTGTGGGCCTTTGCGGATGAACAGCAGCTCCCGAAAATAGTCTTTGTTAACAAAATGGACCGAGAGAGGGCTGATTTCTACAAAATCGTAGAAGAGGCCTCCCGGATTTTTGAAATAAAGGCTACGCCTCTGTTTCTCCCCATAGGTGAAGAAGACAACTTTGCAGGTTTGATCGACCTCATCAAAAAGAAGGCGTACACTTACAGTAAAGACGGCAGCGGCAAATTCGAAACCTCCGAAATACCGCCAGACATGGAGGAAACCGTCAACGAGTGGCGTGAAAAAATGATCGAGAATATCGTGGAAGTAAACGATGATCTCATGGATAAATACCTTGAAGGGGAAGACCTTTCCGATCAGGAGATAGAAGAGACTCTCACCCAGGGTATCGAATTGGGGATAGTGGTCCCGATCGTATGCGGCTCAGCTCTTTTGAATATGGGTGTTTTTCAGCTTATGGACCTGATCGTGCAGGGAATACCCTCACCCCTTCAAAAAGCAATCAAGAAAGGGACTGCACCGGGAGATGAGGAGGTCATTGAAAGAGAGACCACCCCAGATGCCCCTTTTTCTGCGCTTGTCTTTAAGACAGTTGCAGATCCCTTCGCCGGCAAACTCACACTCTTAAGAGTCCTTTCAGGTACTGTTCAATCCGATTCCACGGTTTACAACGCCAATAAAGAGGTCAAGGAAAAATTTGGCCAACTTCTAATCATCGAGGGTAAAAAGCAAAAGCCCGTTGAGATGGCCGGTCCTGGAGATATTATAGCCATAGCCAAGCTCAAAGAAACCGCCACCGGCGACACCTTATGTTCTGCGGATGATCCCATAATTTACAAGCCCACTGAGGGACTTCCAGCAGTCATATCCTATTCGATTACGGCAAAAGTGAAAGGGAGTGAGGACAAAGTCTTTTCCTCATTAGCTAAACTCCTCGAAGAAGATACTACGTTAAAATTAGAGAGAGACGCCGCCACATCAGAGGTTATCCTTTCAGGCACAGGCCAGATACACTTAGAAACAACATGTGAAAAACTGGCAAGAAAATTCGGCGTAGAGGCGAATTTGAACCCTGTAAAGGTGCCCTATAGAGAAACCATTAAAAAGCCTGCTAAAGGTGTTGTCTACCGCCACAAAAAACAATCCGGGGGCAGGGGGCAATTTGCCGAAGTGCATTTCGATGTGTCTCCATTAGAGTCGGATGCGGGGTTTCAGTTCGAGGAGGCCCTGACAGGGATGAACGTTCCCAGAAATTTTGTCCCGGCCGTTGAAAAAGGCCTCAATGAAGCTCTCATGAGCGGTACTCTCGGAGGCTATCCGGTCGTTGACCTGAAAGTGCGTTTCTACGACGGAAAATCCCACGAGGTTGATTCCTCGGAAATGGCCTTCAAGATGGCGGCGATCATGTGCCTGAAAAAGGCCATCCAAGAGGCAAACCCGACCCTTTTGGAACCGATCATGAAAATGGAAATCACTGTCCCTGAAGATGCCATGGGCGATGTCATGGGTGACCTTAACGGTAGACGCGGGAGAGTCCTCGGTATGGATTCACAGGGCAAATACCAGATCATCAAGGCTCAGGTGCCCATGTCCGAAGTCCTCAAATACGCACTGGACCTAAACTCCATATCCGCAGGCCGGGGAACATTCCGAATGGAACACTCCCATTATGATGAAATGCCCGCTCAGTTAGCTGAAAAAGTGACCGCCGCAGCCAAGGAAGAGGATTAGGCACAGAGAATGCAGAAAGAGATCAGGGCCGGAGTCCTTACTATCAGTGATAAAGGCGCCAAAGGATTAAGAGAGGATGAGAGTGGCGAAATCATTCTCAGAATCCTCGAAGAGTTCGGTCTTACAGTCGTTAAGAGGGAGATCATTCCCGACAATCTGCAGCAGATTGCAGATACCCTTATAATGTGGGTGGATAAGGATGGCCTGGCCCTGATTATTACATCCGGAGGCACAGGCCTAAGCCCCACAGATGTAACACCTCAGGCCATGGAACAGGTAATCGATTACCAGGTCCCTGGCATGGCAGAGGCCATGCGGGCTGCAAGCCTCAAAAAAACTCCTCACGCCATGATCTCCAGGGCAATGGCCGGGGTCAGGAACTCTTCACTCATCATTAACCTTCCCGGGAGCCCTCGAGGGGCTGAAGAAAATCTCTCCGTAATATTGCCGGCATTAAATCACGGCCTTTCAAAGTTGGCAGGGGACACTACGGATTGTGCAGTCTAATTAGTTTCCACCCATAAATGGCCCTTTTCTCTCCGAGCCGGCGGATCTCCGAGCCAGAGGCCGCAATCCCCCGCCTGCTTCGGGACAAGTCGGCGTCAATCCGCCAGAGGCCGATAAAGCTGCGGACCTCCTTGTGCGACGTACTAAAGTACATCTCCGCACAAGCCCTTGTGTTCCTTGACCTTGCGAAAAATAGCTCATCTTTGAATTGGAACACGCAGTGCCCACTGTAGAAATTATGGGTGGGCATTAATTTGTCTCTGAACGAAAACCCTGTTCAGGCAAAATCCGAATATTGTTGTTAAATGGAAAACAGCATGAAAAATATACGCAACTTCAGCATTATTGCCCATATAGACCATGGAAAATCTACCCTTGCTGATCGGTTAATCCAGGCTACCGGCTTAGTGGAAGAAAGGGATTTTCGTGATCAGATCTTAGACAACATGGACATTGAGAGGGAGAGGGGTATTACTATCAAAAGCCAGGCCGTAACACTCCCCTACGTTAACAGAAAGGGCCAGGCGTTTGAACTGAACCTGATTGACACCCCGGGCCACGTCGACTTCTCCTACGAGGTTTCCCGTGCCTTGGCCTCATGCGAGGGAGTACTTCTATTGGTGGACGCCGCCCAGGGAGTAGAAGCACAGACCATGGCAAACCTTTATGCTGCCATGGAGCATGACCTGGAAATCATCCCTGTCATCAATAAAATAGATCTTCCCTCTGCCGATATCGACAGGGCAAAGGAGCAAATCGAAGTGGACCTGGGTCTTGATTCAGACCTGGCCATTCTCTGCTCTGCCAAGGAAGGCACTGGAATTGAAGATGTATTAGAGGCCATTACCAACCAGATTCCTCCCCCGTCAAACATGGCAGAAGGGCCACTCGAGGCCCTCATATTTGACGCCCACTATGACCCTTTCCGGGGAACAATCGTTAGTTGCAGACTCTTTTCAGGTAGTGTCCGTTCTGGAGATATTATACGACTCATGCATAACGGGGCTACCTATAAGGTGGAGGAGGTAGGAGTTTTTCGCCTCAAAAGAGAACCGAAAAACCGCCTCTCAGCAGGTGAAGTAGGGTTTATCATATCGGGCATTAAAACGGTAAGCGACACACGGATAGGAGATACCATTACGCTTGACCACGATCCCGCGCCTGCTCCCCTGCCAGGATTCAAGGAGGTCAAGCCGGTCGTGTTTGCCTCTGTCTATCCTGTCGCATCTGACGATTAC
>DAOVUP010000267.1 GCA_030632525.1 Desulfobacteraceae bacterium
GACTTAGCACCCCCTTTGGCTGCATATACCGTTGCAGTTCCAGTATGGGCAAAGAGATTCAGGAATCGTTTCCCTCCGGCCAGATCTCTGATCATGGAGCGGGTTATCCTTTGATCAAGAAAAAGACCGGTATCTATGTAATCGGTAAAATTCACTAAAAATCTGCAGTCTTTTTCATCAACCTGGTGGAAAACCCCACCCGTCCCCTGTTTCCCGTACTGTGCCTTCCCTTTCTGACGTCTACGCTCTTTTAAGAAAATATTTTCTCTGGGGGTGTCAAGCAGACCAGGCAGAACCAAGAGCACATCTTTTAGTCGAGCTTCCGCCTTTTCGGGATCAACCGTATTCGGGGCCTTATATTCCTGGACATGGACCCATTTTCCGTAGATATCAACGGCAACTGCATACTCAGGGAGATCCTGATCATAAACCCTGAAGCAGGTTATGTTTTCCTTTTTAAATTTTTTTCTAAGCCTCTTCAGGTTTTTCCGCAGACGATTGGCAAACATCTCCGTCGCAGGGTCAGGCTTTATAAGGGTCTCGTCCAACTCAGGGCTGAAGCTTCGATGTTCCGTCTCCACAAACCATTCCGGCTCGATTCTGAAATTCAAGAGCTTGCATTCAAGGGCCCCGTTGTAGAGGGAATATTTCTTTTCCGCCCTAAGACCCATCCCTTTTCCCAGGTCTACATTACCGGTAAAAAGACTCGCTCTCCACCCCCTAAAATGCTTCTTCAGGCGTCTGCCTATGTTTGCGTAGAGCGGCCTCAACTCTCTGATTTCCCCGAGTCGCTCTCCATAGGGTGGATTCAAGACCACCATTCCGGGGACATCCTTCATTTTAGGATGGGGAACACAGGCGGCAAATTCCCTCCTTTCAAAATGTATAAGACCTCTCAACCCAACACGTTCCAGACTAATAATAGCGTTCTTAATTCCCTTTGAGTCAGCGTCATAACCCACAATAGGTGGAAGTTTTTTCAGACCCTCCGATTTCCTCTCCCCGGCTTCTTTAAGAAGTGTTTCCCATATTTCCGGTCTATGCCCGTTCCAGTTCAGAAAACCGAAATAGTCCCTCAAAAGAGAAGGGGCGGAATCGGATGCCATTAAGGCAGCCTCAATCGGCAGAGTTCCAGTGCCGGTCATTGGATCAATCAGCCCCCCTCCCCTTTTTGCTACCTCCGGCCAGCCAGCCCGCATCAAAATCGCGGCAGCCAGGTTTTCTTTCAGAGGGGCTTCCCCGGCCCCTGTCCTGTATCCTCGTTTGTGAAGACTTTCCCCGGAAAGATCAAGACTGATGGTCGCTTCATCCCCCAGAAGATAAACATTTACCCTGATATCGGGTCTGGAGCGATCCACAGAAGGTCTCTTTCCAAATCGATCTCGAAACTGGTCTACAATGGCGTCTTTTACCTTCAACGCCCCATAATGGCTATGATTGATTTTGGATCGGGAGGACTTGAAATCAACAGCAAGGGAACCGTTCGGATTGAGATGCTCTGTCCAGCGGATATTTTGCACCCCCTGGTACAGATCTTCCGGAGTTTCGGCCCGAAAGTTTGCGATGGGCAAGAGTACCCTGTTTGCGGTCCGCAGCCACAGACAGGCCCGATAACCCATTTCCAGGTCTCCCTGGAAAAAGGCGCCTGACCTTGACTGTTTTACTTCTCCGGCTCCAAGACTTTTCAGTTCATTAACCAGAAGGCTTTCGACACCTTTTGGCGTAACAGCAAAGAATGTAATAGAATTATTCATGAGGGCCATCTTACCTGATATTATATGCAAAACAAGCCGTGAAGTCAAATTACCATGCCCAGAGGAGGTGGTAATTTAACTTTAGATCACTTCCCCGCTACAAACGGGATAAATAGACACTTTTCCGGTCGCCCCGGTTAGCGTGTTTTTGTGGTATCGGGGAAACCCGTGGCCTCTTTACTTCAGCAACATTATGAGTTAATATTAACACCCATGTAAAAAATCCTTTTTACATGGATTTAGGAATTCAGGAATATGATGATGAAAATGCAACCTTTGAACCCGTGAGCGGTTAAAGGAGAACAAGTAATGAAACATCAGGAAGGGTACTTCAAAGGGATTAGGGATCTGAGAATCTATTATCAGAGCTGGTTGCCTGAAAATGAGCCGAAGGCTGTGCTATTGATTGTACATGGTCTGGCGGAGCATAGTGGAAGGTATATGAACCTCGTCAACCATTTTGTCCCCTTGGGTTATGCTTTATATGGTATCGACCACATTGGACATGGCAAATCCGATGGACCACGGGTATATGTGGAGCGATTTGAGGATTTTACAGATACCCTCAAGACCTTCTCCCATATGATTCGCGACTGGCAATTAAAAAAGCCGATTTTCCTGGTCGGGCACAGCATGGGCGGTCTGATCAGTTCAATTTATCTCCTCGATCATCAGGATGAACTGTCAGGCGCGGTTCTCTCCGGGCCAAGTGTCAAGGTGCCGGACAATATCTCATCGGCTACCATTTTAGCGGGCAAGTTATTTTCTACTTTGATGCCCAAACTCGGATTGCTTGCCTTAGAGGCAGACGGTGTAAGCCGGGATCCGGAAGTGGTGCAGGCTTATCTCAACGATCCCCTGGTGTACACAGGTAAGACTACAGCTCGGCTCGCTGCTGAACTCCTAAAAGCAATAAAGCGTGCTGCTGCTGACGCGTCCAAGATTATATTGCCTATTTTGATTGCGCAAGGCGGTGAAGACAGATTAGTGGATCCGGATGGAGCTCAGATGCTTTATGATACGGTCGGCTCCGTCGATAAAACGCTGAAGATCTACGATGGCTTGTACCACGAAATATTTAATGAGCCCGAACACCACAAGGTATTGGGCGATGTCGAAGCGTGGTTGGAATCACAACTTTCGACTTTCCAGGCCTGAGAAAAAGGGTTTTCGATCAAGGCCTACTTACCCAGAAGGATACGGGTGAGCCCTAAGTCCC
>DAOVUP010000025.1 GCA_030632525.1 Desulfobacteraceae bacterium
CAGGGTGACTGTAAAAGCGCGTAAAATGGGCGCAGAAGTTGCCTCGAAACCCGGGCGCCGGCGTGTCATCATAGGATACTGCGCCGCCCCCGAGATGATCCAGCCGTTCAAAAACCCCTACTGACAAACCGGCTTTGGCCAGATAAGGGGCGATGGTCGTCCCATGATGTCCACCGCCGATAACTATTGCATCGTAAGATTTGTCCGCCATTCTATCTACCTCCTGTTTTTTTAAAATGATTATAAACTGCTCATATGATATTTGAAATTTGAAACTTGTCGAAAATCCCGTCTTTAGCTGTAAAACCTGAAATGGGATACCTCATTACCAACCCGTAACCCTCTGGATTGATGATTGTCGATTGATGATTGTCGATTGAAAAAATCTGAAACCCATAACCCGCAATCCCGCATCCTGCGGGATCTGCGCTTCGCTCCGTCCTGGAACCTTAGCTCCTACCCGGATTCAAGACCATTATCTCAGCGTCTTAAAGACCTCCGCCAGTTTTTCGGCCTGTTCATCGGGCGAGCCTTCCAAGAGCTCGCAATCTCTTCCCATATCAGGGGGTGAAGAGAGCGCCGTGATGCCCATTTGCTGAAGCGCTTCCGGGGTTACTCCAAGATCCTCGGCGCTCCATGAGGGAATGGAACGTGCACCTCTCATCATTTTTAACATTTTGGTCCTGGAAATATACCTCAGCTCCCCAACTTCATTGCTCACCGTTATTAATGCCGGCATTTGAGCTTTCACCCTTTCATACCCTTCTGGAATGTTCTTTTTAACCAAAACGTTCCCGTCTTCGATGCTGATGTCCCGGGCCAGACTGATACAGGGAAGTGCCAGCATTTCACCTAGAATCAGACCTACCTGACCGGAATCCCAATCTCCGGCCTGCCTTCCGGTCAGAACCAGATCATAGTCGCCGATCTTTCGGATGGCACCGGCCAGGGCAGCCGCCGTGGAATGGCTGTCAAGGTTTTCAAAATTGTCGTCTTCCAGAAGGATCAACTCATCAGCGCCTGCTGCCAGGGTTTTTCGCAACACCGTGTCCGACACTTTTTTGCCCAGACTCAGGACCGATATTTTCCCGCCTGCCTCTTCCTTCAGGCGAACGGCCACCTCCAGTGCATTTTCATCAAAAGGGCTGATGACCTGCGGCGCATCAACGATTACTTCCATTTTTTCCGCATCCACGCTCACATCGGAAAGCGGCGCTTCCGGATCAGGAATCTGTTTGGCGCAGACGATTATTCTTATCTCTGTCATGACAACTCCTCCAGTTTCTCTATAAGCGCCGGTATGATTTCTTCATAATCTTCAACAACGCCGTAATCCGCCACTTTGAACATGTTGCAGCCAGGATCCGTATTGATGGCGATTATCTTTTTGGCATGAACCATACCCACCAGGTGCTGAATGGCCCCCGATATCCCCACTGCCACATAGATATCCGGAGAGATCATCGTGCCGGTCAGACCCACCTGATGATCCGAAGAGATCCAACCCTTGTCAACGGCCACACGACTGCACCCGATCATCACATTAGCGAATGATTTACTTAAGGCCTCTCTCAGCTCCTCAAGCAGTTCAAACCCGTCTTCCTCCCCAAGACCTGCGCCACCGGATACCACCACATCCGCCTTATCCAGGGCAACAATCTCCTCCCTGACAATTTCGAGGGATTCCACCTTGATCATGGATTCATCAATTTTTGCTTTGATATCCACGATCTCTCCGTTCGCGTCACCCGACTCGGCCGCTGCAAAAACTTTTCCCCTCACCGTCGCTAATTGAGGCTCACCCGGGCACTTGAAAACCGATATGGCATTACCCCCTGAAACCGGCTTGGTTCGTAGCAGAAGACCGTCTTCAGGATCAATGGACAGGTCAATGCAATCGGTGGTCAGCCGGGTGTTCAACCGGCATGCCAGTCTCGGGCCCAACTCCATACCCAAAAAAGAGTGGCTCATGAGAAGGACTTTCGGGTTGATTTCCCGGCAGGCCTGTTCCAGGCACGCCAACCACAAATCGGTCTTAAAGCCCTGCAATAAATGGTGTTCCAGCTTATAAACCTTAGCCGGACCATAGGGGAGAGCCTCATCGGCCATCCCTGAAACCGAATCCCCCATCAACAGGAGGGAAAACTCGCCGCCCAGTTCACCGGCCAGTTTCTTTCCCGCGCCTAATAATTCGAGGGTCTTCAGATCCAGCGATCCCTCTTTCACTTCTCCCAATATCAAAACATCACTCATCCTGTTCCTCCCCTTATAGGATTGTCGATTTACGATTGTCGATTGACGATTGAAAACCGCCTGAAAAATAGCATAAATGTTTCATCCGATCGTAACCTTGAGACCTTCGGCATTTAAAGTAAAATTACCAATGCATCAATAGTCAATTTCATAGTGCCTGCAAAACCAGTTCATTCAGGTCCATGACCCGGAAGGGCTCCTTCAGCCCCGCTGCCTTGCGGGCATCTTCCAGCATGATGAGACATAAGGGGCATGCGGTAATGAGGATCTCTGCGCCGGTTGCCTCGGCCTCCCGGATTCGAACCTCGCTCATCTTGACCTCCCCCTGAAGGTCCTGCCACATCCTTCCACCACCGCCGCCGCAGCAGAGGCTGTCAGCCTGATAGTGGGTCATCTCTATCAGGTTGATCCCCGGGATGGCGCGAATAATCTCCCTTGGCTCATCAAAGATCCGGTTGTGCCGGCCTAAGTAGCAGGGATCGTGGTAAGTAACCGTCGCTTCCACCCCTTTTTTGAATCGAAGTTTCCCCTCTGCCATCAACTCCCGTAGAACCTGGGTGTAGTGGCGGGCCCTGAAAGGCGCTTCCGGATATTCGTTCTTGAATGTATGGAAGCAGTGGGGCGAAGAGGTCGCCACCTCGGTAATGCCGTATTTGTCAAAAAGCTCCTCACTACCTTTCCTCTGCTCCTCAAACAGCCCCAGTTCACCCACCCGCCGGGCAATGTCTCCACAACAGGGTTCTTTCTTTCCGAGTATGCCGAAATTCACACCGGCAGTCTGGAGGACCTTTGAAAACGATCGGGCGATCATCTGGGCTGTGTCATCAAAGGAGGTGGTACATCCCACGAAATAGCAGAGATCGGCTTCTGCACCCCTCTTTGTGAGATCGATCAGTTCAAGCCCATCCGCCCAGGCCCCCCGCTTTCGCTTGGAAGACTCCCAGGGGTTATTGTATTTGAAAAGCTTCTCAAGTGTCTGGTTCAGAAGCTTGGGTACCATGGTTCCCTCTTCTACGGCCAGCACCCTTTTCTTTGTCACTACCTCAAAGGCGGCTCCGTAAACCGGGCATATTTCCAAGCAGGCCCTGCAGGTGGTGCAGTACCAGAAATTTTCATCCACCTTGCTTTCTTCTTTCGGGCTCATAAACCGGATATCTCCCAATGGAAAATGCTCCTGCCACAAGGCCTGCCGCAAGGCCTGGACAAAATCCCGGGGGGCAAAAGGCTCGCCGGCACCGACAGAAGGACAAGCCTCCACACACCTGCCGCATCGCATGCAGCCGTCAAAGAAGATCGCGTCTCCCAGATCAAATTCTCCCGCGCCTTCCTCCATACCCAGAACGATGGGTTTGGAAGCGCCCTGGAGATAAATGCCTGCGGGCGCCCCTAGAATATGAAATAGTTTGGTATAAGGGATTACCGCAATAAAACCGAGGCAGAGGAGAGCGTGTCCCCACCAGAGATATGGATAGAGACCCTCGGCCCCAGCGGGTGAAAAGAAGCCGCTCAAACACCAGCCCACAAATGACCAGCCGCCCCACGGGGATCGCTCAACGGCCAGTCGAAGACCTTCCAGAATAAAGCCTGAGAGGGCCGCCAGCAACAGCCACAAAGGTACAACGGCATCCTCCAACCTTCGTTCAAGTCTGGGAACGCGCTGGAGATATCTGCGAATGAGGGCCCAGATAACCCCAGCCAGGAGCATGAGCCCCCCCACTTCCAATCCAAAGGAAAAGATCAGATGCGCCGTACCCTCTAAGAACGTAAAGATATAGTGGTGGATGGCCAGCAGAGAAGTGCCGATGAAAAGGGACAGAAACCCCCAGAAAATTAAAAGATGCATCAACCCCGCGGCCACATCGCCCTGAAGCACACGCCGTCCTAAGAAAGTATCCAGGATCATCCTCTTGAGTGCTTCCTTTGAAAAAGGAATCTCTAAAGATCTTGAGCTCTTTTTCCATACAGAGACGTAGGCGACCACACCTGCGAGAAAAAGACCCGTGGCTAAGCCAGCCAAGACGTAGAAGATCCAAACGTTCCCGATCTGCCAGAACATGACGCGATGGGGTGTCATAAAACCTGTATCACCTCAATCTTAAATTCTTCGATTCATGTTGAGAACATTGTTCGCTTTTTTGTTGACATGTCAAACCATTTATTTTTATATTCGTATAAGATTTTCTTATATACAGAAAGTTTTCCTTATAGGACTCCTCATGCGAATCAATCTCAACCAGCTCAGGGCCTTTTTCTTATCGGCAAGGGAAAGGAGTATAACCAAGGCGGCCCAATTCCTTTATGTTACCCAGCCGGCAGTCACCATGCAGATAAAATCCTTAGAGCAGGACTTGGAGGTCAAGCTCTTCAGGAAATCTGGGAAGGGTCTCGATCTTACCGATGCAGGAGAGGTCCTTTTCGGCTATGCCGAACGGATGTTCGAGATCGTGGAAGAGATGGAGTATGTCCTTAAAGGATATGCCAACCTGACTCATGGCTCTCTCACCATTGGGACTACCCGTAGTTTTGCGAGGCATATAATGCCGGGTCTCCTGTCTCGTTTCCAGAAACGTTTTCCTAAGGTGAAGGTAATTCTGAAAGTGGGCAGTTCTCAGGAGGTTGCTGATGGCGTCCTGGATTTCAACTATGACGTGGGAATCATAGGGAGACTTCCTTATAAGAGCAAGCTAAAGGTGATCCCCTATACAAAGGAAGAATTCTGCTTAGTAGTATCTCCGCAACATAGATTTGCCAAACGTGAGGAGGTCTCTCTTCATGATCTACATAAAGAGCCGATCATAATAAGGGAAAACGGCTCCGGTTCCAGGTATGCGGTCCTTTCCCTCCTGAGCTCTCATGACATCAGCCCGTCTGTTCTCTTAGAGGCTGGCAGCGTGGAGTTTATAAAGGAATATATTATCAAGGGAGAGGGGATCTCTTTTCTCTACATGCCGGAAATTCGATTAGAGGCCTCCCTGGGTCTGCTCAAGCCTGTACGCGTCAAGGAAGGGCCTATCTTTGTGCAGACCGATACGATCTTCCCCCGGGATGTTGACCTGTCGCCCCCGGTAAAAGCGTTCCTGCAGCTAATTGAGTCAGAGGAATAATATCACGTAAATCTGAAGTTGTTTTTGCGCGAGCCCTTAGTATTTCACGGGGTAAACTCAAGACATTTCAGAACCTGCTTAAACGTGGGCCCATGGTAGAGCATGGAAACATGACAGATGGGCTTGGTCCTTACATCGTTCCAGCCTGATGGTGCCTTCAGGGATTCGGCAGGCAGTACCATATTGTCCACCGGCGAATTGATGGCAGTGCAATCCACTTCGGAAGGGATTCTTATCTCTTCTAACTCTCTTATCAGAGGACTGCCAAAGGCCAGGCTTTTGGCCAATCTCCCTATTCCGAAGACGGTCATCCTACTCCCTTTGTGTGGGGACCCCAATGTAACGACCGCTCGGACCATCGGCCCTTGACCCCCATCCTTTCTTCCGGCGTAGGCCTTTGCAAGAAGTCCCCCCAGGCTGTGCCCTACCATCAATACGGCCTCCCCGGGAAAGGAACGGGCTGTTTCTACCATCCATCTATCCAGTTGACCACTGATCTCCCAGAAGGTGGACTTCAGACTATTATAATTGAACAGGTACACTCTTTGATATCCGGCGCGTCTCAGCCACCATCTGTAAAAGATCCATGCACTGGCATTGTGGTAAATACCGTGGATTAGAATGACTGGGGAAGAGGAAGTGGTATCACTCGGGTCCGGTCGCCACAACCTTTTGACAAAGGCCAGGGGACAGGAACTGATAATAATGATGTGACTCAGGATGCTTGACAGTAGCCCTTTTAAGATCCAGATCGTTGTTCTCCCACCAGATTCCTCAGCCAATTCATCCCGGTAAGGACTGTTTCCCGTATCGTACCAGAAAATAATGTATGTCATTAACGGAAAAAAGAAAAAAAGAACGATCAGGACAGCAATGATGATGCTCACCACGAAGAGGCCTCCTTAAGTAGTTGAGTGGTTGAGTAGGAAAAGCAGATAAAATAAATAAAAGCTCATAAATATCAGGTAGATGCGGCATTCGCTACAGACAAATCAACGATTCCCGTTAAAAAAAGTATAAAAAAGGTTGACAAAATGACGCAGTGCGTTATATTAAGGCCAACGCAACATCGGACCAAAGGAATCTAATAACTTTTTTTATCTTAAGGAGGTATTTATCCATGGCAACAACAAAAAAGAGTACAAAAAAACCGACAAAAAAGACAGCAAAAAAAAGGGGAAAGAACAAATTGCATACTTTAAAAGCAATCAGGAAAACCACTGACAACTGGATTGAAACGGCTAAGGACTATAATGAGAGATATGTCCTTAAGCCCTTTGAAACCACCAAGGATTTTGTTGAAGAGATGCAAAAAGATCCCCTCAAGACAATTGAAGGTCTCATTGATGATGGCAAAGACTTCATCAAGGACGTGAGAAAGGACCCCCGCAAGGTCTTTAACGGTTTTGTTGAAGACGGCAAAGATTTTGTCGAAGAGCTGAGAGACGATTTCCGCAGTGGAATCGACGATTTTATTGATGGCGGTAAAAATTTTTACAAGGGTTTGCAAAAGGATACCAGGCAGGCCTTTGAAAGTATCGTCGATAAAAGGAAAGACTTGACAGACAAAATCCCGATGGTAAACACGATCGAAGATAGCATCACCAAAGGTCTCATGTCTGTTCCGGATCGGTTAAACCTTCCAAACAAGAAGGATGTGGAAAGTTTAGCAAAAACTGTAAAGACCCTCAACCGTAAAATCAATGCCCTGAGCAAGGCTCAGACAGCCTAAGTGTATTGACACACCGTTTCCGCGCAAAGCGGTGGCGGTGTGTTTGAAGAGAGTCCAATCCTTTTGGATGCAAGGAATCATTAACAGGAGGAAATAATGCATAAAATCAAGCGATATGCAAATCGCAAACTTTATGATGCCACAGATAAAAAATACATCACTCTGGATCAGATCTCAAAACTGATCAAGTCAGGTGAAGAGATCACGGTCGTGGATAACAAAACCGGTAAAGATCTGACCGCTGCTACCGTATCCCAGATTTTCGCACGGGACAAGAAGGGGAAAACCGATGATGTGGCCTCCGGAATCGTGGTTCAGTTGCTTCGAAAGGGCCCGGGGACTCTTGTGGACTATGGCAAAAAATATGTTTCCCTGTGGGACCGCGCTTTGACCATGGCCGATGAGGAAATAGATAAATTAGTCGACCGATTGGTCAGAGAAAAAGAGTTGACCAAGTCCGAGGGGAGCAAATTCAAGAGAGAGATCTCGGGCCGTGCCGATGAACTGAGAAATTGGATTGGAGAAAAAATAGATGAGCGGATCAATGAAGTTCTGAACATCATGAATCTTGCTACCAAGGAACAGGCAGTTGATCTTACAGCCAAGATCGAGGCATTGACCAAGAAGGTCAATAAATTGGAGAAGTCTTTAGCAAAAAAGGGTTGAGCAGGAAAGCACCCATTAAAAATTTTACGAAGTTTCTTAACTTCCCCGCTGCAAGCGAGACAAATAGCCATTTCAAACTTTAGGCACTTTAGTGCACTTTAAATAGTATAAAGCATCACCAGGCACCGGGTGGGTTCATTAGACAGGCTTTTGAGCTTATGGGGTATATCTGAGTTGAAATGGATACTCTCTCCCTTTTTAAGAACGTGGGTCCTGCCCCCAAGGGTAAACTCAAGATCTCCATTCATCACAAAAATAAATTCTTCGCCCTCATGCTTATATTCCACCGGCTTGTGGGCATGGTGGGATTCGATTGTCACCATGAAGGCCCGCAGATGGCTGTTCTCGGCCTCTGGTGTTAGGGTCTGGTAGGAGTAGTTGCGGGTCCGTTTAATAAAGGCCTGGGCACGCTGGTCTCGAATAGCGGCCTGTTCCTCCTTATGGAGGAAAGTCCCCGGATCAATACTTAGGGCGCCTGCAAGACGCACTAAAAAACTCACCGGCGGTGAGATATCGTTTGATTCCACACGGGCGATAAATTCCGGGGTCTGGCCGGTTGCCTCTGCTAAAGATTCCCGTGACCAGCCCTGCCCTTTTCTCAGCTTTTCGATTTTGTCCCCGAAACCGTCTTCTCCGGCCTGAACACCTGTATCATCTGTCAATACATCCGCCAATTTACGCATCACCGTCTGCTTGGCCCGGGTTATAAGGATGGGCATAAAAGTCTTTGCATCTGCAACTATGCCCAAGTCTGCAACCTGAAAGATAGATGCATTCGGGTCACGATTGATGGCGACTATGGTTTTTGATTTCATAATCCCTGCCGTGTACTGCAGAGCGCCGGAAGTACCAATGGAAAAAAGGAGATCCGGTCTCACCGTCTTTCCAGTCTGACCGATCATTCGTTCCTCTTCTACCCAGTGCTGCAGTACCGGAGGCCGCGTTGCCCCCACTTCACCTCCAAGGGCCCCGGCTAATTCCCGAACCATCCCGAATCCATCGCTGCTTCCAAGTCCGGCCCCGCCCACCACAACAACCGCCGCATCTTCTAACATACGTCGTTCAGCAGGTTCCGGAGAACGGTCCAAGAGCTTGAGGCCTCTGGTTTCATCCACGTGCTTACTCTGAATCCGTTCGATAGCGCCCGGGTGACCCGGCACCTCAGCAGCAGAAAAAACGTTCGGCTGAACCGTAGCAAACCCGGTGCCATGGTCATCAGAAAAACCGATTTCAGCCACTATCTCTCCACCCCAGGCAGGACATATCCCTGTAATTCCATTCTCCTCGATCCGCAGATCCACACAATCCGCAATCAACCCGGCCTTGCAGATCCGGGCCGTCATAGCAGCCATTTCCCGCCCAAAATCCGTCAGGGCAAAAAGAACAAGCATGGGGAACCGTTCTCTGACCAGATCAGCTAAGGACCTTGCATAAATTTCACACCCCGGCACAATAAAAGCCCTGTTCTCAATAACGTAAACCTGGTCTGCGCCATGGGCGACGTATTCTTTCTCTGCAATCCTGGCCGGTATATGTGAAGATTGCGTGGAAATCTCTTCCTGCTCATTGGCGGATGGCCCAAAAATTACAACCGCGGTCTTTCCCCCGACTGACCGGGATAACTCCCGCGCTTTGGCCAGGACATTGAGGCTGAACCCGAAAAGCCTTTGATTTCTCAGATCCCCAAACACCCATATATCTTTTGTAGTCGCATCATTCATCTTTAATTGTCGGAATCCTTCATCTTTTTAATCATATGATCGAGCATCCAGTTTCAACCCGCA
>DAOVUP010000086.1 GCA_030632525.1 Desulfobacteraceae bacterium
AAAAGCAGATGGCCATGACCAGTCTCGTATCGGGCAAAGCTGTAGGCGGCAGGCAGTGCAACAAGCATCACCAGGATTGTGCTTATGACAGATATGATGAAGGTATTCATAATCTCCCTGAAAAACACCGTCTTAAAAAACAGGTTTTTATAATTATCAAGGATGGGGGAGAAATAAAACAGCTTGAGGACATCCTGTGTGTAAATGTCGGCGTTTGTTTTAAACGATGTCAAGTACATCCAAGCCAAAGGGGAAACAAAGGTCAATACCACCAGCACTACCACTACCCAGAAAAGGACTCGCTTCATTTTTTCCTCCTTGTTTTATGCACTTGTGACCGCCAGGGCCTTCATCAACTGCCTGAACAGGACGGCACAGACAACGACTGTCATGAAAAGAGAAATGATCGCCAATGTAGATCCTATGCCGATATCAAAATAGACAAAAGTATTTCGGTAGATCATCCAGTCCAATAGCTCAGAATCCGCCCCGCCCCGCGTCGTCCCATAGAGGGGATCAAACAGCCTTATCAACCACATGGTCCTAAGAAGGACAATGATCATTATAAGCGGCGCCAGATTTGGCAGGGTCAGTCGCCTGAAGGTATACCATGGAGTGGCGCCATCGACCCGTGCCGCTTCAAAGGAATCCCTCGGAAGGCTCTTTAGACCGGCTAATAGCACAAATATGGAAAAAGGGGTCCACTGCCAGATGGAGATGGCCGCTATAGTATAAAGGCCTACTCCCGGGGCAAACCAGCTCACTTTGGGAATGCCCACCAATCCAAAAATCAGATTCACTATTCCAAAATCGTATTGCAGAAAAAAATTCCACATCATGGAGACGGCAAGGGGCGCCATGAGAAGCGGCAGAAGTATAAGCCCCCTGATTGGGTTTTGGCCTTTGAATTCGCGGTTAAATATGACCGCGACCGTCATACCAATAATGAGTTCCGCGCCGATACTTACAACAAGCACGATCCCTGTGCGTTTGAGGGCAAACCAGAACTCTTCATCGCGCAGTACATCCCGATAATTTTCCAAACCGAGAAAGGTGGCGGCCTTTACCATACCAAATTCATGGAAAGAGTACCACAGGCAGTAAAACAGTGGGTACAGCATGAACAGTAAGAGCACTAACAATAGCGGGATCAAAAGGACCCATTTATAATACTTGTCATCGCCGAGGACATCTAAGAAAGTCCTATCTCGAACCATGGCCATCGGCTGAGCCATAACTTCATTTCCATGAGTTGACATTCAAACCACCTCTTGGTTTTTCTTTTTTACAGCAGGAAAAAAGTATCCCTCAAGACAGAAAAGCTTCCTGTCCCGGGGATATCCTTTGTTTTACTTTTCCTCTCTGATGGGAAGCTGTCCAAATTTCTTCTGCAGCTTCATGGTCTTTTTGGTTATTACCTTTACGCACTCTTCCGGTGTGTATTTCTTAATCGCAGCATTATGTAGCTCTATGATCTGCATCTCATAGATCTTCCCCATGGCTGAGCTGTTAAAATGGATGTAGTCACCGACGTAGTTATTCTGAACTTGCAGGGCCAAAGAATTGATGTATGCCCTGTCTCCAATCGGCTTTTTCCATTTAGGATCGTTTTGATACATGGGATTACCCATGATGTCTCTACGTACTCCCGGAAATCCACCTTCCATCAGTTGTTTCTGAGCCTCATAACCACCTAAGTATTTCATAAACCAGTAAGATGCCTCAGGATTCTTGCTGGCCTTGGCGACGCATTCCGCGAAGTCGCCGATATAGCCCTGTCTCCCCACACAGAGGGCCATTCCCTTTTTGGCACCGGGAACCTTCTTTTCAACCTGCCACGTCCAATCCTCCACAACTAAGTAGAGATTGGGCATCATGATGGCCAACCCCTCAACAAACTGTGCACAGCAGAAATCCCAGAATCCGGTTAAGCATCCTGGTGAGGCAAATTTGAGGAGGCTGACGTAATGTTCAATAGCCTCCTTTTGTATTCTCTTATCTCTTTTTGTAATGACAAATTCAATTGCCTTACCGTTTTCATCTCGGACAATAGTGGCCCAATGACCGCCAGCGCCCCAAATCATGGAACTTATTTCATCGTTTATCTCAAACCTGCCAGCCATTAATGCAACGCCGTAAAGGTCTTTCTTGAGCACTTCACCCTTTAATTTCTCTCCGGCTTTTCTGGTAAAGAACTCGGCTGTATCGTAAAGTTGCTTACGCGTCACAGGCACCCTCAGGTCATACCCGTATTTCTTCTTGAAATTTGCTTTCTCTATGGGGTCCTCAAAGCAATCAAGGCGATGATACAATACCTGCTCATAATTCCAGTAGGGAATTCCCCTGAGCTTCCCATCCCTGTCCTGAGTGGTTCGCAGGAGGGCCGGATCATGCCCTGCCAGATCTCTCTCAAGTCCAGCCACACCGTCAGGTTCAAACTTGGCAGCCAGCTCCCTCACATCCCACAGATAGGGCGCCCACTCGCAGGTTGTGGAAGTCTCCATCACGATAAGGTCATATGCCCCGGATCCTGACATCAGCTCCACATTCATCTTAGGATAGATGCTGGTCATAATCATCTTCTCATGCGTTACCTTGATACCTGTCTTATCTTCGAATTTCTTAATAAACTTGGGGATTTCGATATCAAACTGCTTGGTCCCGCCAAACAGGGCAATATGAATCGGCCTCTTGTTTTTTATCTCCGGTATATCAGCTAACTTAAATTTCTCGGTCGGAACTTCCAGCCAATCCGCTGTGGCAGTTCCTATCGCACCTAATGAGAGCAAACAACCGATGGCAAAAACTGACAATACATGGGCAAAACGATTACTTCTTTTCATGACTACCTCCTTATGTACGTTAGTGTTTCATGGGTATCTTGCAGGATTACTTGTTTCTTTTATCACCTCCCAATCAAGCTTTTTTCCCGCCCCTCATGCCGCAGAGCAACATGAAACTACACTGTTTTAACAACCCTCGATTTACGTACTTCACGAGCCCTATCGCTAAACAGGTCCTTGATTAGCTCAGCGCAAAATGGGGGTCTCATCATCAAAGAGATGGATGGCCTCCGGCGTAAACTGCATCCAGACAGTCTCCCCATCATTGGGCATGTGGTCGGCGCCTACGACCGCCTTTATTTCGGTGTGATTATTGTCGTCGAGTTTTAGGGTTATAATAACGTTCTCCCCCTGGAATTCCGTAAGTTCAATCGAGGCACGAATAGATGACGGCGACTCACCATCCAAAACCATCCCAATTTCCTGAGGGCGAATGCCGATAGTAATATCAGCACCCACATGTTTTTGATCAACTTCCCCACTAAATCTAAATTTCTTATTACCATCTTGTGTGGCAATGGAGACATCTTGAGTGGTTTCAATCATACCCTGTAAGAAATTCATCTGGGGTTCACCCACAAAGGTCGCAACAAATTTGTTTGTAGGATGATTCCAGATTTCATCCACGGTTCCGATCTGTTGAACTCTTGCATCCTTCATGACTGCTATTCGATCTGCAATAGAAACTGCCTCGTCTTGATCATGGGTCACATAAATGGTGGTTAGATTGAGATCATCATGCAATCTCCGTATTCTTGCTCTCATGTTAGCGCGTACACGGAGATCCATATGTGAGATAGGCTCATCAAGAAGGGTGACGTTTGGTTCCCGAACGACGGCCCTGCATAGATTGACTCTCTGCTGGTGGCCACCGCTCAAACCAATAGGTCTCTTTTTCAGAATGTCGGTCACGTTAAGAATGTCTGCAATCCACCTCACTTTCTTGTCAACATCAGAACCACTCATCCCTTTGCATCTAAGGGGAAAGGCGATATTTTCATAGACCGTCAGCCGGTGATAAAGCGCATACGACTCAAAGGCCAGCGCGATGTTCCTCTCATTGGGGCTCAGATCGTTCACGACCTTTCCATCGAAGAGAATCTCCCCTTTGTAAATCTCCTCCAGCCCAGCGATCATCCGGAGGGTGGTGCTCTTCCCGCATCCGGAGGGACCAAGGATCGCCACAAACTCACCATCTTCAATGGAGAAGCTCACGTCTTCGACCGCCTGCACATTCCCTTCATAAACCTTCCAAACATGGTTAAGCTCAACTCTGCTCACCTTCTCTACCTCCTGTTATTTGGAGATCTCTATGGTCTTTTTAAAGAAAAACATATGATCCTGGTCAAATTCGATCCGGACCTTTTGAGACATCTCATAATCTTGCGTACCCTCGAGAGAGGCCCTAAAAAAGCCGCTTTCCAATTCGAAAGTTAAGATCGTCCTCTGGGGCCTGCGCACAATGGCATAAATGGGCAACTGGAACGAATTGTTTGATATTTCGTCTCTTGATGCCGTAATATAGTTAGCTCGAATGCCGAGACGAATCTGACCATTAGTGGCCTCTGTCATTATCTTCTCAGCAGATTTTATGGATTTCTCCTCCAACCGGAAGGTAAAATCATCGCCGAATCTAAAGAATACTTGGCCGTCCCTTTCAAAAATCTCTCCGTCTATCAGATTACAGGGGGGATCTCCGATGAAGTTGGCTACGAAGTCAGTTGCCGGGGTATTGTATATCTCCTGAGGTGTGCCGACCTGCTCGAATTCTCCCGTTCTCAAAACAGCCATTCGATGAGACAGGCCAAGGGCCTCCCGGTAATCGTGAGTCACGTAAACGATAGCGGTTCCTAATTGAGCGGAAATCCTCTTTAGATTAGTTTGAGTTGAGAACTTGAGCCTTGCATCTAGATGGGCGATAGGTTCGTCTAACAGGAAACACTCGCACCGTCTTACCATTGCCCTGGCAAGAGACACCCGCTGCTTTTCACCTCCGCTGAGTTGGACCGGCTTTCTATCAAGCAACCTCGTGATTCCCAGGAAATCAGCGACTTCCGTAACGCGCTTTCTCTCCTCTTGTGCCGAAAGTTTTTCTTTCCGTGCCGGGGCTCTCAAGGGGAAGGCAATGTTTTCATACACGCTAAAATAGGAATAAAGGTTATAGCTCTCAAAGGCCATGGCAACATCCCTTTCCCGGGGAGAAAGGTCATTCACCACAATATCGTTGAAGTATATTTTGCCCGAAGTAACCGGCTCTATACCGGCTATCATCTTTAGAATAGTCGATTTCCCAGCCCCAGCAGGCCCGACAATAGAAAAAAACTCCCCCTGCTTGCACTCAAAGTTTAGATTCTTGATGGCCGTTTTTTGTCCGTACATCTTGGTGACATTTTCAAACCTCACGCTCGCCATGCTACCCCTCCTCTTCCTCTTCTTTCTCTCTCGGACCGTAAATAAGCATCGCGAGGAAGATGATGAACCCGACTACAGTGCCAACCCATAGGGGGACAAAATCTTCCAGAAGTCCTAACCACAAGAAATTGATACCGACAAAGGCAAGGATTCCCCAAAAGAGCCAGTTTCCCCATGTCATCCGTACTATAAACATCCCTTTATCCCCTCCCCTACTTATTGCTGTCCCTGAGCCGTCCAGCGCCCTCTCTGTGGCGCACAGTCAAGACCGGGACCGGACAGTGGCGAAACATCTTTTCCGCTACTGAGCCAAAAAAAATACCCGCTACATTGCCACGTCCCTTGGCGCCCATGACAACAAGATCTGCGCCCTCTTCATCGACTATTTCTATCAATTTAAGAAACGGGACCCCTATGCGGCTCACCTTGGTGATAGAAAGAGGTGCACAGCCTGCCTCCTCTATCAGGACTTGGATTCGCTGAGACCGATCATTTTCCCGATGCTCTAAGAATTCCCCTAATGAGTAGCTGGTTTTGTCTGCAAGTTTCTCAAAGACATCAACATCCCGTTGATTAACGATATTGGCAACAATCAATTCTGTCTTCAGGTTTTCGGCCAGACCTGCAGCACACTTCATAGTCTCGAGTGAATAGTCAGACAGGTCGATAGCCGCAAGGATTTTTCGGAATGTCTCCATCACCTGATCTCCTTATATCCTGCGATCCAATCGCAAATTCGGTGAAAAACAACTACTTGATAGCGATTATCCGTGTCGCAAAACATATTTCTTCCCCTGCTAACCGCATATGGATGAAGGCATGTTACGCTGTTTTAAAATTCGCACCACACGTGTGAATAATTAAGATCAAATGACCGGCCCCACCATATAGATGTCCATGGAACTCGTGTATCCGGAAATCTCCGCCTTGGTCAGCTTGCCGGAGGCCACATCAACCAATTCCGCCAAGAGTCTTCTGCCGGCCTCCTTCAAAGTCTCAGTGCCTTCCATCACCGATGACACACTGAAATCCATATGGTCTTTCAGGTTCCTCCAAGTCTTTTCGTTACCGGTCAATTTGATCACCGGCACAAAGGGAAAGCCCTGGGGCGCTCCGAGGCCCGTGGTAAAGGCAATAACATTTGCCCCCGCGGCAGCCAAACCGGTCAGGATCTCCGGCTCACGGCCCGGCGAATCCATGACGACCAGCCCCTTGACATCGGGCTTGACGCCGTATTCGTAAACGGCCTGGATGGGAGCGTTGCCGGCCTTTGCAATGGCGCCCAATGATTTTTCCTCTATGGTAGTCAGGCCGCCTTTGATGTTGCCGCCCGTGGGTTGTCCGCCACGAATGTCAAAGCCCATCTGCATGGCCCTGTTCTCCATCCTCTCCACAAGGGCCAGCATTTTACGGGCCGTTTCCTCGTCCTTGGCATGTTTTGCCAGCAGATGCTCGGCCCCGA
>DAOVUP010000239.1 GCA_030632525.1 Desulfobacteraceae bacterium
ATGTGAGATATGTCCAAGGCCTCCTGGGCCGGCTTTAGCAGACCTGCCTTTATAATTCCCTTGTCGCTGACAAATAGGACCTTTTTCGCTTTTAGCTGGCGCACTTCATCTGCAATCTGGTTCAGTGCGCCCGGTCCCATGACAATCCGCGGGGTTGTTCTGAAAAGTGTTACTCTGTTCATTTTGCGCTCCTTTCCCTTTTTCCCTCCAGGGGTACCAGTATCCGGTTCCCTATCTCCCCACCAACTTCAAGAGCTGCGCATTTTCCAGGATTTCCGAGGGCTGTCCTTCAAATATGATTTCGCCTCTTTCAATGATATAAGATCGCTCGGCGACCTGAGCAGCATTGTGCACATTGGATTCAGCCAAGAGGATTGCGGCCCCGAGATCTTTTTTTATGTTCACCATCGCTTCACTAAAGGCACTCACCACTAATGGCGAGAGGCCTTCAAAAGATTCGTCCAAAAGTACGAGTGAAGGACTCAAGGCCAATGCCCTCGAGATGGAAACCATCTTCTTTTCGCCACCGCTCAGGGTATCGGCCCGTCGTTTTATCAATTTCCTTATGGCAGGGAAAATATGAAAGGCCTTTTCAAGATCAAACGAGCCGGATCGCTCTGTCTTGCTTGTGATCCAGGTGCCTAACTGGATGTTTTCTTCGACACTGAGTTCTGGAAAGAGCCTTGAATCCTCAGGTGCATAGGCTATTCCTGCCATCACCCGTTTATGCGATGTCATGCTGGTGATATCCTGATCATCAAAGATGATCTTCCCCATTTGCGAGGGATATAAACCTATGACATTTTTCAGAATGGAGCTTTTTCCGGCTCCATTTCGACCGATAAGGCAGACGATCTCCCTTTTATCTACCTCAAGCGAACAGGACCTCAGGATGTTCGTGGCGGCAATGCGGCATTCCAGATTTTCTATCTTTAAGAACATATCAAGCCCTTACTCCAAATAAGATTTCCTTAACATTATCCTGTTCCATAACTTGTTCAGGTTTCCCATCAGCAATAATCTCTCCCTCACTCAATACCAAGACTCTGTCGGAATAGTCCGATACAATATCCATATCGTGTTCTATAATCATGCAGGCCATCTTTTCACGCCTGATGGCGGAAACGATCGTGTCCATTACCTTGAATTTATCTCCGGTTGCCACACCGCTGGTTGGCTCATCAAGCAGTATAAATTTAGATTTCAGGGCAAAGGCCATTGCAGTGTCCAATATCTTTTTGTCTCCCTCAGACAGGCTCGGGGGCAACAGTTCCTTTTTTTCTGAAATACCGAATAGATCTAAGATATCGATGGCCTCCTGTGTGATGGCCCGGTAATGATTGGCAGGTAAAAATCCTCTTTTTATCTTTCCATAAACGGAAAAGAGACAGGTCCTCACATTGTCCAGAATAGAGCTGTCAGAAAAAAGATTTGTTATCTGGAAATTGCGGGCCACCCCCATTTCGATTCGTTTATAAGGGGAGGCGAATGTTATGTTGCGATCAAGGAATTCTATTTTTCCCGAGGTTGGGAGGATATGGCCGCTGATCAGGTTGACCAGAGTGGTTTTTCCCGCCCCGTTAGGGCCCACCAAAGATACGATTTCATCGGCCTTTACTTCAAACTCAACAGAGTCAATAATTCTGACTTTTCCAAAATCCTTAATTAGTTCCTTTACCTTTAGCATTACGCGACTCCAGTGGAAGGGGTGCGTCTTATTTTTGAAACCAACTTGACAAACCCTCCGGTTATACCCTCGGGAAGCAGTAGAACCAGTATGATGAGGGTGGCCCCGATGAGGAACATCCAGTATTGAGTCATAGTGACGGCATATAATCTCAGATAGGTAAACAAGATAGCCCCAATGATGGGTCCTTCAAAGACCATAAAACCGCCCAAAAGGGTCATATAAACTATCTCTCCGGAAAACATCCATTCAGCAATCTCCGGTGTGACATGGCCATTGACAAAACTCCACATTGCCCCTCCTAATCCGGTAAATAGACCGGAAAGGATAAAGGCATAAAGGCGATATCTACGAACCCGGATACCGATCATTTCCGCCCTGACCTCATTATCCCTGATGCACTGCAGGGCCTTTCCAAAAGGAGAATTGACGATCGCTAACATGACGATAGTGGATGCAGCGAAGACGCATATGAGCAAGTAATAATAAGCCCCTGAAAGAAATTCAAAACGCTTCACTCCTTCAAAGGACTTTCCGAACATAATGGGCAGTTCAATATGAATCCCGTCTGAGCCCCCGGTGATATGGTAGAGCTTGATTAATAGAGCGTATATGACCATTGAGACGGCAAGGGCAAGTATGGAAAAGAATACTCGCGTGTGACGAACACAGATAAAACCGAAAATAGTGGAGACAACGAGAGAAGCCAAGAGGGCTATAGGGATCAGGATTTCTATTCGATAAAGATCCGGGAAATATTCGCCTGTCATCCCAACTGCATAGGCGCCTACGGCAAACAGGGCGCCGTGGCCGAAAGAAAGGAGACCGGTATACCTGAGAAGCAGATTAAAACCCAGGGCCATAATGGCAAATGTAATGCCGGATTCAAACAGTATCAGATGATAGATGGGGAGCACCCTGGGTAAAAACAATAATAATATGAAACAACCTAAGTATACAAAGAATTTGGGTTTCAACATGGCATTCTTAACGCCCATTTATTTATCTCCCAAAAAGGCCTTCAGGTTTGAAGACCAAAATAATGACCGCGATCAAGAACAGAAGAGGCAATTCAATTTCCGGAAAGAAGACGATTCCAAGGGATCGGGTTTCACCCACGATGAGTGATCCCACAAGAGCCCCCTTAAGACTTCCCAAACCACCCAAAACAACTACGATGAAGGCCAATATAAGGGGGTCCATCCCAATACCCAGGAGAGCCGGCGTCGTCGGCACAATGAGGGCCCCTGCCAAACCCGCCAATGCCGCACCCATCCCGAAGGCCAATGTATTGAGTCTCCCGACTTGAATTCCCATGGCCTTTGCCATCTCCCTGTCCATGGAGATAGCCCTCAACATGATTCCGACTCGGGTTTTGGACATAATCATCCAGATGCTGAGGCCTGCAAGCATACTTATCAGCATGGCAAGCAGGAAATAGTAGGGATATTGATTATCCCCGATACTCAAGCTACCCATCACGGTAAACGGTTTTGAGGCATAATAGGCAGTTCCGCCCCAGATCATCTTGATGAGATCTTCTATGAGGAGTAAGATTCCAAACGTGATCAGGAGTTGATATTCCAGGGCCCTTTTGTACATGGGCCTGATGAGGGACGTTTCCAATGCCAGGCCGACAACCCCTGCCACGCCCAAGGCCGCTAAAAGTCCTACAAAAAAGAGGGTAATTGGGGAATTGGACCCAAAAGTTCCCACAATCCATGCTGCCACAAAGGCCCC
>DAOVUP010000100.1 GCA_030632525.1 Desulfobacteraceae bacterium
ACCTATTGCTACCGAAGTTGACACGGAATTGGTCAGGAAGGGCCTCGGGCTCAGCGCAGTTGTCCGTTTGAATATAGGTGGAGAAACCATCGAATGGAAAGGTCGTTTTTCGCGTCCCAGCGAAACCTTAGACCCCCAGACAGGAACCGTGGGCATGTATGTCGTTGTTGATGACACATACAAACAGGCCAGGTTCGGGGTAAGACCGCCTTTAATAAAAAACATGTACTGTGAGGTCGAGCTAAGGGGCAGGCCCATGCCGAAAAGCGTGGTGATCCCCCGCTCCGCTATGCACCAGGGAATAGTGTATATTGTCGGTCCAGAAAACCGTTTAGAGAGGCGGAGCGTCACTGTGGACTACTCCCAGGGCAATTTGGTCTCGCTAAAAAAAGGGATAACTCCCGGTGAAAAGGTCATTGTCACTGATATAATCCCGGCCATAGAAGGGATGCTGCTCGTCCCACAGACCGACAACGGTCTCCTTACCTCCCTTATTGCCAATGCGACCGGGGAGGCGCCGGTAAAATGAAAAGCAAGGTCTCTTTGGTTCACTACTTTGCGTCCCACCCCACTGCCGCCAACCTCCTTATGATTATCTTTCTCTTTTTAGGGCTTCTCACCATTAGAGACCTCCGCAGAGAAACCTTTCCGGACTTTGCTCCCACTGAAGTCCAGATCACAGCAGAATACCCCGGCGCAACAGCAGAAGATGTAGAAAGTGCTGTCTGCCAGCGTGTAGAGGAGGCATTGGACGACGTCACCGATATATACGAGATCCGGAGCGAGGCCCGTGAAAACCAGGGGCGGATAGTGGTGGAGATGCGGGACGGGGGCGACATGGTTCAGTTTTTAAATGACGTCAAAACCGCTGTTGAGGCCATTGATGACTTCCCTAACAAGGTGGAAAAACCGGTGGTCAAACAACTTGGCAAAACTGACTTGGTGGTATCCGTGGCCATAACAGGGCCTATGTCGGTACCACATTTGAAGACGTTTTGCGAACAGGTCAAGGATCGCATGCTTCGCACCGAGCTCATTTCACAGGTCAAGGTCCTCGGGTTCTCTGACCATCAAATCAGGATAGAGATCCCGGCCGTCACATTAATGCAGCTGGGTCTGAGTGTCTCCCACGTGGCTGATACGATCGCCCGGCAGAGTGTGGACCTCCCTTCAGGGATTGTTGAAACCAAAGACGCCGACCTGCTTATCAGATTCGCCGATGAACGCCGGTCAGTGCCGGAGTTCGAAGACCTGATCGTTGTCTCCGGAGATACAGGCGCTGAAATCCGTCTCGGTGACATCGCTAAAATCACGGATCGTTTTGAACTTGATGAAGAGAAGATCCTCTTTAACGGCAAACGCGCCGGTGTGCTGCAAATCTCTAAGACCAAGACCGAAGACGCCCTCAGGATCATGGACGCGGTGGAGATCTTTCTTGAACGGGAGCGAAAAATGGCGCCACCGGGGGTCAGCTTTATTATAACGCAAAATATCTCTGAGATCGTACGGGACCGGTTGAATATGTTAGCGGTCAACGGCATCCAGGGGTTGGGTCTTGTGTTCCTGACCATGTGGCTCTTCTTCTCCTTCCGTTTTTCGTTCTGGGTTGCCATGGGTCTGCCGATCTCTTTTTTAGGCGCAATTTTTTTCATGGAAATGATAGATTTTTCCCTCAATTTATTCACAATGGTGGGTCTTCTCATGGCAGTCGGACTCCTGATGGACGATGCCATCGTCATTTCCGAAAATGTGGCCACACAGCTCAAGAGAGGGAAAACCCCTCTTGCCGCAGTGGTTGACGGGGTAACCGAGGTGAGAGCAGGGGTTATCTCCTCTTTCCTGACCACGCTTTTCATTTTCGGCTCTTTAGCAGTCTTCATAGAAGGTGACATAGGTAAGGTGATGTGGGTCATGCCGGTGGTCCTCATCCTGACCCTGAGTGTCAGTCTTGTTGAGGCGTTCTGTATCCTTCCCAACCACCTGGCCCATTCCCTAAAAGGGATCGATACAGCTGCACCTACCAGATTTAGACAACGCTTTGACGCCTTTATTGATGGGGTTCGGGAAAAAATTTTAGGCCGGATTGTGGACTGGGCAGTGTCGTGGCGCTACCTCTTTGTCGGTTTGGTCCTGAGCATCTTTCTCATTTCCGTGGGCATGTTGGCCGGCGGATTTCTGAAGATGCGGGCCTTTCCAGACATTGATGGCGACGTGCTTCAGGCCCGCATACTCCTTCCCCAGGGCACTCCCCTCTCCCGCACCGAGTCGGTAGTAGAGAGGGTCGTCAAGGCATTGAAAAAAATTGATGCAGATCTTACCCCGCTGCAGCCAGGAAAAATGCCTTTAGTGGAGAACATCAATGTCCAATTCAACTATAATGTTGACTCCTTTGAATTCGGCCCCCATGTTGCCACAGTGTCGGCTGATCTTTTGGGCGCAGAAAAACGCAACGCACACATAGATGACGTGATTACCCGATGGCGTAAGGAAGTCGGAAACGTCCCGGATGTCATCAACATAACCTACAAAGAACCGGTAATCGGCCCTGGAGGACTTGCCATCGACATCCGCCTCAAAGGTGACGACCTCGACCGGTTAAAACAGGCATCATTAGAACTAATGCGCTGGCTCAACTCCTATGAAGGTGTCTTAGACCTGAACGATGATCTTCGTCCCGGCAAACCCGAAATACGTGTCACACTCAAGAGTGGAGCAATGACCTTGGGTGTTGATGCGGCCACCATAGCTAATCAACTTCGCTCGGCCTTCCATGGGCAAAAGGCCGGCGATATTCAGGTGGGGTCGGAATCATATGAGGTGGACGTGCGCCTCGCCCCTTTGGACCAAAACAGTCTGGGTGATCTGGAAGGCTTCCATATCACGACTCAATCGGGAAAAGAGATCCCCATGGGATCGGTGGCCACCTTAGAGGAGGGTCGTGGATATGGCCGCATTCTGCGAGTCGATTCTGTCCGTACTGTTACTATTCAGGGAGACGTGGACACCCTGATTACCAATGCCGCTGAAATCATGGAGGAGACAAAAACACTCTTTTTGCCGGAACTCCAGAAGCGCTACCCGGACATAGACTTCACGTTGGAGGGGCAGGCTAAAGAAAGCCGGCAGACCGGGCGCTCCATGGGTAAGGCCCTGCTGGTAGGCATGTTCGCAGTCTTTGTTCTCCTGAGCTTTCAGTTTAAGAGCTATATAGAACCATTGGTGGTCATTGTAGCGATACCATTGGCATTTATCGGCGTTATCTGGGGCCACATCCTCATGGGCCTGGAACTCTCCATGCCAAGCATCATGGGGTTTGTTTCTTTGGCAGGGGTGGTGGTCAATGACTCCATCCTCCTTGTAACGTTCATCAAGCTGAGGCTTAAAGAGGGAAAGGCTATCTCTGGAGCAGCACAAACAGCCAGCAGACAGCGCTTCCGGGCCGTACTCCTGACCTCGTTGACCACCATAATGGGGCTTCTGCCTCTCTTGGCCGAGCGCAGTCTTCAGGCCCAGATACTTATCCCCATGGCGACAAGCTTAGTATTCGGGCTCCTCGCCTCTACGGCCATGGTCCTTGTGGTCATCCCTGCCCTCTACACCATTCTTGGTGATTTCGGCCTTACGTCTGCCACCACTAAGTAATGCATGAAAGGATGAAACGATTGCGTAAAGAGACTGACTAAATAGCAAACCATACAACAAAAAATAGGAGGTAGAAACGTGAAGAATGACAATGAAACAAAAAAGAAGGTTCTTGTACTGCTGGGAAGTCCCCGCAAGAAAGGAAACAGCACCATTCTGGCCCAGGAAATAGCCAAGGGTGCCGAATCAGTCGGAGCCGTCGTTGAAACTTTGTACATAAACGGTATGGATATCAAGGCGTGCCAGGCATGCTGGACCTGTCAGAAGGAAGATAGCAAGGGCTGCCCTATTGACGATGACATGCAGACTATCTATCACAAGCTGATCGAAGCAGACTCCTGGGTCATTGCCAGCCCTGTTCACTGGTTTAACATGTCAACCCAGACTAAGCTGTGGATAGACCGTTGTTTTGCCCTGCAAAAATATGGAGAAAATCCTTTTCGAAAAAAAATCGGTATTGCCATGAGCTTTGGCGACACCGACCCGTTCACCTCGGGCTGTATAAATGCCCTACGATCCTTCCAGGACAGTTTCAGATATGTTGGGGCTAAGATTGCCGGGATAGTATATGGCAGTGCATTGAACGCTGGGGATATCAGCGGAAACACTGATCTCTTGAAAACAGCAGAGAAACTGGGAAAAAAGCTGGGGAAATAGTGCTGAGACCAAATCTCCCATCAATTGACGATAGGGAAGGTGAATATGTACCGCAAGGACTTCCCACTGTTGTTGACGCCCATGTTCATATCTTCCCTGACAACATATTCTCTGCAATCTGGGCATGGTTTGACGAAAACGCCTGGCCGATTCGATACCGATTAGCCTCCTCGAGTGCGTTGGACCATCTCCTCTCACATGGTGTCAGCCATATAATAGCGCTTCAATATGCACACAGGCCTGGCATTTCACGAATGCTGAATCGATACATGGTGAAAAAGTGCAGAGAGTTTCCTGAGAAGATTACAGGTATGGCTGCCATCTTTCCCGGTGAAAAGGCTGCTGAGGAGATTCTCAAGGAAGCGTTTGATAATGGGTTAAAGGGCGTCAAGCTACACGCCCATGTTCAGTGTTTTGATATGAATGCTGAAGAAATGGATATTATCTATGATCTATGTGAATCAGAGCAAAAGCCAATGGTGATGCATGTTGGCAGAGAACCCAAAAGCACGGCCTACCATTGCGATCCATATGAAATTTGCAGCGCTGAGAAATTAGAAAGAGTCCTTCAGAATTTTCCTAAACTAAGAATCTGCGTGCCTCATTTAGGGTTTGATGAGATATCCGATTACAGAAACCTGATTGAGAAATATGATAACCTCTGGTTGGACACGACCATGGTTTTAACGGATTATTTTCCGTTAAAGGAGTCCATCGAGCTTGATAATTTCAGAGTTAACAGAATTATGTATGGATCTGACTTCCCAAGTATTCCTTATAACTGGGATAGAGAACTCAAGTGTCTGAAAGAGTCAAACCTGTCACGTGAAAATATGGAATGGATTCTGCATAAAAGTGCCGACGGTCTTTTTCAAGTAACTTAGAGGAAATACAAACGCTGACCTGCCAAACAAAACAGGGACCATCCCGGCTTGCGGGAAGATTTAAGAGGGTAATTAGATGAAATTTCATCAGTCCACATCTGAAGAGGTTCTCAAACATTTTTCATCAACAATAAATGGCCTCAGTGACAGGGAGGCGGAGAAGAGGCTTGCCCGGTACGGTCCCAACGAAATACGACGCGACCGTGAGATCTCTCCAATCAAGATCCTCATAGCTCAATTCAACAGTTTCATCGTCTACATCCTGATCGCTGCTGTTTTCATGTCAGTCATACTCCAGGAATATATCGACAGTGTTGTGATCATCGCCATCCTTATCGTTAACGCGATTCTCGGTTTCTTCCAGGAATACAGGGCAGAGAAGGCCATCGAATCACTCAAGAAAATGGCAGCGCTTCAGACCACTGTCATAAGGGATGGCCGCAAGATGAGAATCGGCAGCAGCGAACTGGTTCCCGGAGATGTGATCGTCTTCGAATCCGGGGACCGGATTCCTGCCGATGCCCGAATCATTGAAGGATATGTACTGGAGGTCATGGAGTCATCGTTGACAGGTGAGAGTCACCCTGTAAACAAGGACCCGGCGCCCATCGATGACACAAGCACATTAGGGAATATGAAGAATATGGTTTTCGGAGGCACAAATGTCGCCAATGGCTCCGGGAAAGCGGTCGTAGTGAAAACAGGGATGGACTCTGAGATGGGAAAGATCGCTGAAGCGATTGAATCTGTTGAAGACGATGAAACTCCGCTTCAGAAAAAACTGGATATATTAGGGTGGAAACTCGGAATCCTGACGCTTGTGATTTGTGCAATCATAATCGCTTTCGGTATCTTCAAGGGAGGGAATATCCTTGAGATGCTGATGGTGGGCGTAAGCCTTGCCGTGGCTGCCGTCCCGGAGGGTCTTCCAATTGTAGTGACCATCGCACTGGCCCTCGGAGTCAAGAGGATGGTGAAACAGAACGCCCTTGTGAAGCGCCTGCCCAGCGTGGAGACATTAGGATGCACCACGGTCATCTGCACTGACAAGACGGGGACCCTTACACGCAACGAAATGACGGTCACTAAATTGTTCGTTAACAATACCATCATCGATATTGCGGGCACGGGATACGAGACTTCGGGAGAGTTCCTTTCTTCTAATGACGCAATTGATCCTTCGTCTGCTGAACTTCTCCTTAGAATAGGCCTACTGAATAACGATGCCGCATTATCAGAAAAAGAGGGTA
>DAOVUP010000232.1 GCA_030632525.1 Desulfobacteraceae bacterium
AACCGCTTTAAAACGATGAGGAGCGGTATGGGTGTGTATGGAATATTTGGATGGCATCATTATCTCCTCTTCACCATCAGATACCGGGCCTCGGCAGGGGGCCTGCCCTTTCAACGATCTCCCCTACCGCATCTTCCCATTCAATGGCCATGATATGGCCCACTTTGCCCCCGGTAATATCTTTCAGATTCTAAATGGTTTTCTCATATATCTGGATCCCTTCCTCCCTCTGTTTGTTCTTGGGGACCCCTTCCATTCTCTTTATAATCTCATCAGGGATATCCATGCCCGAAACCCTGGTTTTCATATACTTGGCCATGCCTGGAGATTTCAGGGGAGTTACCCCGCCGAGGATATACACCTTCTCAGGCAATCCCCTCTCCATAGCCATAGAGATCCAGGACTCGAACCGGTCCAGATTATAGATGCACTGGGTCTGGATGAAATCGGCCCCTGCTTTTATTTTTTTGGCAAGCCGGGTTATCCTGAATTCCAGGGGGTCTGCAAAAGGATTGGCCGCAGCGCCGATAAACAGATCGGGCGGGGCACTCAACGCGTCTCCCCCTATAATAGTCCCCTCATCCCGCATTATCCTTACCGCCTGCAGGAACTGGATAGAATCCAGATCAAAGACCCCAACGGTTTGAGGCTGGTTCCCAAAGCACTGATGATCCCCTGACAGGCATAATAGATTTCTGATCCCAATGGCGGATGCGCCTAAGATGTCGGACTGCAGCGCAATCCGGTTCCGGTCCCTCACCACCATCTGGAGAACAGGGTCGAGGCCTGCTCTCTCTAACAGGCTGCACGCCGCAAGACTGCTCATCCTGACAATAGCGGTCTGGTTGTCGGTGACATTCACCGCATCCACTTTATCTCTCAATAACTCTCCCTTTTTGAGGACAACCTCCGGGTCTGCTCCTTTTGGGGGACCACACTCCGCGGTCACTGCAAACTTGCCTCGTTTCAATATCTGTTTCAAATGGCTCATCTCTTTCACCTTTGCTGATCTTCTCTGATGATTTTTCTGGGTCCACTACCCTGCTTTTTTGACCAGTCTTTTGGAGGGTAGACCTCTTCAAGTCTGTCTAATGCGCCAAAGGTCGACAGACGGTCGATGATTAACTGCCACGCGCAATCCAGATCGGGATTAATTTCACACTTACCATTCACCGAGCCCCCGCAGGGCCCGTTGAAGAGTTGCTTGGAACACCGTGCCAAAGGACAGACGCCGCCAAAATAGTAGAGCATACAATCCCCGCATCCAAGGCAGTTTTCCACCCATAACCCCTGGCTTTTAGTCTCACCCAAGAATTCGGTATTAAGGGCAGGTATGATAGGGATCTCCGGGAACATATCACCCACCGCCTGCACCCCGGCCCCGCACCCCAGGGAAAGGATGGCATCATATTTATCAATAATATCATCCAACAGGACGATAAACTCATTTACGCACTGACGATCTATGGTCTTTTCCTCGATCTCGACCTCCTGCTTCTCCATCCTGGCTGCCATTCGCAGGGCGGACGCTAACATTGCCGTCTCTTTCTCTCCCCCGGCCGCGCATTCAGCCACACAGGAGGCACAACCCAAGACAAGAATTCGTTTATAAGGGGCGATCATCCCCCTGATCTCATCAATCGGTTTCTGTTCCGCAGTTATCATATATATTTCTCCTCACTTCATCCCTGTTTTAAAGCCGGGGATGGACCCATTTGGGATATCTTCTTGAAAATCTCCTTTGCTATTTCGGCCAAGGTCTTAGGCGCCTCTTTCGACCCGATAATAATTCCCGCACGTTCCGGTTCTAACCCGATATCGGAAAGGATCTTCTTTGTCCTCTCCACCCGTTTCTTGGCCCTGTGATTTCCTTCAAAATAACGACAGGCGCCCTCAGGGCATGTAATAATAAAGGCCGCATCGGCAAATCTTTCCAGGGCCTTTAATAGATGAACCGGGTCCAGCCTTCCGCTGCACGGAATTGGAAAAAGGCGTATGGATTTCCCAAATTCTTCCTCTAAGGCCTGCCTGTCCTCCTCCCCGCTTTTCGGGACATTCTGACAGTAAAAAAGCGCTAAGGTAAGTTGCTGTTCTGTGATCATTAGCGAGTAGAATCCTTTCTTTTCAAGTTGAGACCTTTGCAAAACGCCCCCTTTTCGCCAATCTCGGCGTCAGACTAAAGTTTCAATCCTCGAAATATTCAATATATTCCTGTGGTTGAAATTTTCCCCTTCCCCCGCTCAAAGTGCGGGATCTTCGACTTGACCTTGACCAGATAAGCGCAGACTTCGAAATTGAACATTTTTCAAGGGCCTCAAGTTCCCGCCAAAGCTCGCATGTAATGGAAGATCAAAACATTTACAGGATACTCAACTAAACGCGGATTTGCAATATAATCTCTATTTTGTAGGGATTAAGTTATACCAAAATACCCGAAGGTATGTTAGTGGCACTAAAAAGCGAAAAGACAAAGTCTTGCCTTTTCGCCAATTGCTTCGGTCTGTAATGAGTCCTTCAATAAATTCCGAACCAAATAGACCTGATGGCTATTCTTTAGAACACCTAATCCTGCGCTGATGTTTCTTAGAATTACTGTTATTGCAATCCTAATGCCAAACAGGCATAACTCATTAAAAATGTACCAGTTCCAACCCGTTATCTCATATGATCAAGAGGCGATCCAAGAGAAAGATATACATTTATGTGCGTTGCAGAGGAGTAATAATACAAAAATGTATTTGTAGCCGTCCACAGGTTCCCTGAAAGGCCACCGTTTTTTTGTGAATTAGGCAGGACTTCCCGCGGTGTCAGGAGTGCTCCCTCTTCAGGTTTTAAGCACCCCTTTCACCCTCTCCTCGATATCTTGCAGGTCCTGTTCACTGGGCCTTCCCCGAATGTCGCCCAATCTTCCGGAAACAGAGTAAGGGCGCATTTTTTCCGGGTGGTATTCCCCGATGACATACCATTCCCCGACGATGGCGTAACCCAGGTGGTCAAAGAGCTGCCCCATGTATTTGACCGCCGGAATAGCCTCGTTAATGCCGGTGTGCGTTCCCCCGTAGGTACAGTAAATCACCGCTTTTGCGGAGGGCCTTCGTGGGGAGCAGGGAACGATCTCTCCCTTCTGAGCATATTTCCGAATAAGGCTTCTGAAAAGGCCCATCACCGGTTCACCAGGCAGCTGGCCGTAGACCCCAGATCCGGCAAATATGAAATCATAATTCAGGATATCCATTTCCATATCTTTCCGGGTCATTTTCAGGGTATCCACCCGCTCGCCCAGGTCCCGAATGGCCTTTTCGATCCTCAATGCCACCTTTTCCGTGTTTCCGGTGGATGAAAAATAGAGGTTGAGTATGTTCATGGCGCTTTCTCCTTTCTTAAACCTGCCCTGTCATTCCCTTCCGGTGGCCAGAGGGTAATGGACATGTTCCTTGTTCAAGGTCTTTTTCAACACCGGACATTCATCGCAGTAGGCGGCCACCGCCACCCAGTTCTCATGCCCCACCACCCGGGCCGGGTGCTCCACGTTCGGGGGGATCAAGAAGCAGGTACCTTCCTCAAGCAAATGATCCTCTCCGTCAATGGTGAGGGC
>DAOVUP010000195.1 GCA_030632525.1 Desulfobacteraceae bacterium
ACATCCCCTATATCACCCAATTGTATCAACAAGATATTGCTAATATTTTTTGTATAAAAATGGCTGCAATTTTCAGATAACATTTTCAAACCATCGACATTCCAATAATTTCCCTTGCCTATCCCTCACAGTCAAAAGATATATTATATTGGAAAACATCTTAAGATCAAGCGGTTTCAAAAAATGCGCCTTGAGGCTTTGCTTGACCTGGTATCCGTGAACGCGTACAATAAGACCTCAGGGATCGATGGATTAAAATAGTATTATGTACAATCCCCCGGTTATGCGGGAGCAAATATCTATGTGTTCGCAAGACAACAAACGTTTATCAGTATGTATTATCTGCTATAATGAGGCACGGAATATCAGGAGATGTCTCGATAGTATTGAATGGGTAGATGAGATTGTCATTGTAGATTCCATGAGCAGTGATGATACCGTGGATATTGCCCGGCAATACACGGGTTCCGTATTTCAGAGATCGTGGAAAGGGTATGCGGATCAAAAGAACTTTGCCCTTTCAAAGGCCCGCGGCAATTGGGTATTGAGCCTGGATGCCGACGAAGAGGTCACGCCGGTATTGCGTGAGGAGATCTTGGCTGAGATCGATAAGGTCGCGGCAAAGAACGGATACCGTATGCCTCGACGGTCATTTTATCAGGGAAAATGGATAAATCACAGTGGCTTTTACCCAGATCGACAGCTTCGGCTTTTCAGGCGGAATAAAGGTCGATGGATGGGAGTCCGTGTACACGAGAGAGTGGAGATAGAGGGGAGCATCGGAGACCTTAAAAACGATCTCTTGCACTATCCTTATAAGGGCGTCATCTCAGGTCAGCTTCAGACTGTGGACAACTTTTCCGGCTTGAAAGCAGAAGACATGCATGAAAAGGGGAAACGTTTCCACCTGATACTTCTCCTTTTCCGCCCCCTGTTCAAATTCTTTGAGGTCTATCTCTTTAAGAGGGGTTTCTTGGACGGTCTGCCGGGACTCATCATAGCTGTAACGTCTGCCTATGCCCTGTTTGTGCGCTATGTCAAGATCAGGGAAATAGAGAACAAGCTTGGGAATGAGTAGGGGTCTATCGGGGATTTGTTGAAGCGTTTATCAGACCGTTTTCACAAAAAACAGGGATCTCTTTTCTTCTAAAATACTCAATGTTAGGCGCCTGTTTCCAATGTTTGTTTCCAATCTGTTTGGGGTGCCAGAGGTGAAGGACTCTTGCAGATCGGATGGCAGATCGACAATATATGCCTGCCCTGACAAGACGGATTCCCAGATCCTCATCCTCGCCACCCCACCCCGTAAAGTTTTCATCATAGCCGTTAATTCGTCCAATGTCCCTACGGAATATGGAGAAATGTCCACCTAAGCTCTGCTTCCGGTGACTTGCCAGGCGAAACCGCATAAGAATTGTGCGTTTAATAAATCTGCGGTGGCTCTTGATGATGGGTTTATCCGGAAACTGTCGGTAAAGATTCTCAAGCAAACTCGAGGAAATTGTAGTGTCGAGAACCATACTGGTCTGATCTTCAGATAAATATTTACAATGACCTGCAACAAACCATCCTTTCTTGGAACACTTCACATGTTGCCTTATGGCGCCGGGCAACACCAGGAAGTCACAATCAAAAAAAATTAGATATTCGCCACGGGCGCGCCTGATCCCATTATTACGGGCTGCGGCAACCCTGAATCCCTTTTTTGGCTGCCAGACATGATTTATCTGAAAATCATACCTTTTAATACATTGTTTAAGTTTATCAACGGTATCACTGCAGGACCCATCATCAGTAACAACAACTTCATCAAAATCGTCAGCGCAAAGGGCCAATGAATCAAGACAGGACTTCAGGTGCGCTAACCGCTCATAGAAGCTTACTATTATACTCACCATTTCATCTCTCAACCTCTCAACTGTTTGGCGATCTCTGGACTAAGGGATCCCCAATTCTGGGAGCCTATTTTTGCGCGAGCCCTAAGCTGAAAAGGATCAGTTTTCCCGTATCCGGGTGACTCCAGTTTCCCAGCTCTTTAAGGTCCTGCCGGTTTCTTGCTGCCAGAAAATCAAACCCGTCTTTTGGCCAGGCCCTTTCTTCCCACAAGAAGTATCTTACGCCATTTTGTCTCATATGACGAAGAAACTCTCCGTAGTTTTTGAATACCATCTCTTCGAATGCTGTTGCTTGGAGACCAAAATTGGTCATGGGGCATGGAGCCCCTTCATATTCCAAATTGGCATAAAAGGTGGTCCAATTTGGTGTGCGCAAAGATTTGACAATCTTTGTCACCTTTTCGCTCCCTTCCCTTGCTAATATAAATTCTCCAATTTCTTTGAAGACAAGCTTATCTTTCTCTCGCGGTTTTAAATTTTTTGGCAAGGTAACCGCCAAAATTAGAAAACATAAAATAGCGAGAGCGATGGATTGCTTCAGATGAAATCTTGATCTTATAAATATCGCACTCTTTTCCAGACCGAACCCGATCGCCAAAAAGCATGCCAGCATAAAGATCGTCCAAAACCGGTTAAACATCATCCAGGTCTGGATTACATGCAGATACAACAGTATAAACACAGAAAAAGCGATAAGGGAAAGATAAAGAATACGCCAGTCTTCCCTAATTCTTTGCCAAATCCCTCTGAGTCCAAGAATGAATATGATAAAAGGAAGATAGAAGTAGGCACTGATCATATATTTCACAAGAGTTCCCAGAGCAATAAGCCAGATTAGATGCCGTGCTTTGTGTAAAAAATGCGGCACACCTGCTGTCAAAGGCTGAGTTATCAATTCAGATAAGTTTGACCTGAGAATTTCATATTTAATATAAGGCTCTGCGAATTTATCGCCAATTTCATCCAATCGAAGGGTATGCGCGAGAGGCACATCGTAAAATATGATGCCACATAAGACAATCAGCAGTATGGCGGCCAGCGGCATACCAAAAAAGGCAAATTTTTCAATCTTTTTACTCTGTGGTACCGCCAGGAGATATAGACAGGTTATGAAAACAAATAAAATAGCTTCAATCCTTGCCCAAGAGGCCATCAAGTAAGAAAGACAGCATAACAGCAATGGCAGGCGGTAGGTTTTATCCGTTACCTTAACAAAAAAGTATAAACCGAGCGTCAAAAAGAACCAGCATATGGGTCCCCTCACCACATCCGCGCTTATTCCAACAAAAACAGGGATGAGGGCAAAGACCAGTGTGCTCAATGCACTAATATTTTTGTCAAAGAAGCGTCTGAATAGAAAATAGAGAGGGATTAGGGTAATTGAACCGAAAAAAAGTGAGACGGATTTGGCTGCAACAATCCAATCATGAAATATTGCATATACTCCAGCGATAAAGAATGGATAATTTGAGAGAAAACCTATGCTGCATGAGGTAAGGCTATCCCACTCTCCGTAATAAATTGCCCTCGCCTGGTGGATATAATATGCCCCGTCAGGATTGACAATGAAGGTATACTGGCAGGCAAAAAGACGTATGACAAGGCCCAGAATAAATATCAGGACGATTTCCCTTGTCCCCACCCCTTCGGGATCATTAGAACTGCCATTGGAAAAAGTAGTATGAGATAGTGACGGTATCATGCTAAAATAGCCTCAAAATTACCCTCCAGCAGACGGCGACTAAATTGATCTTGCTGTACAGAAGGATGGACTTTGATAAAAAGGAGCCTTGATATGGCAAGGAGTATATGGAAAATGAAAATGAGTGTCAATAATCCAGGCCATTCCCCTGATCCTTTAAGGGCTCGTCCACCACAAAAACACGAAGCACACGAAAAATCAACTGTTGAATAAAATTATTCGTGCTTCTTTGTGACCTTAGTGGTTTAATATAGATGCGCCCGATTGGGAGGAGTGGCGAGGGAAGTTTGTGAAGCTACAAAAAATAAATATTAGCAAGATATTACCAATATGAAAATCGCAGTCGTGATTCCTAAATACGGTCTGGTGGGGGGGGCCGAGGGTTTTGCATATGAGCTGACAGAGAGGCTGGCCATGCGCAGCCGCTTTGAAATCCATCTATTTGCAAACCAGTGGCGGCAGGGAAGGGCACCCGTTATCTTCCATAAGGTCTCTATGCTCGTCTTCCCACGGTTTCTGCGACAGATCAGCTTTGCCTATTTTGCAAACAGGCAGATCGCGTGTGGCGGGTACGATCTGGTCCATAGCCAC
>DAOVUP010000046.1 GCA_030632525.1 Desulfobacteraceae bacterium
TTAATCCTCGAAATACTCAATGTATTCCTGCGGTTAAAATTTTCGCCTTCCTTGATCTGAACAAAAAATCCTAGTTTTCGTTCGGGCACTATTTCACCCTTTTCCTGAATAAATAAACAGAGGAATCCCTTTTCGATGCTCCCGAGCACCTTAGTATATGGCTTTGCCAACAGTATAATCCTTGCCTTAGTGGCACTCGGCTTCAATCTAACCTTCGGTATTAGCGGGGTTGCAAACTTTGCCTACGGTGCCTTTTACATCCTTGCGGGGTTTGCTGCCTGGGTCTTATTCAACTCCGCAGGCCTTCCCTATATATTGGCTGTCCTCTTATCTGTGCTTCTGACGGCCCTTGCAGGAGCTCTGATGTACCGTTTCGTCATTCTGAGGATCAAGGGAATGGTGCTCTCTGAGGTTATCGCCACATTCGGAATCGGTCTTGCCATCCTGGAGTTACTCAAGTACTTAGGGTTCATCGGTTATGAATACAACTTGCCAGTTTTTATGGATTTCAGCATAGATATCGGCCAGGTCACCATTGATATGCAGAGGATATGTATCGTGATCATTGGTATCGGCCTGACAGGATTTCTTTGGTTCTTTACCCACCATACCAGGACGGGTCTTCGCTTCAGAGCTATTGCACAGGATGAGAGGACGGCATTGAGCCTCGGTATCAATGCTGATCGGGTGGCGGCCCTGAGCGTATCCTTTGGGGCAGCCTATGCCGCAATAGCAGCCATAGTTATATTGCCATTGGGCACCATTACCGTTGAACATGGCTATGATGTCCTAATAAACGCCTTGGCCGTGTGTATTGTCGGAGGCCTGGGTTCCACAGGTGGGGTGGTTCTCGCATCTTTCCTGATTGGCTATGCAGAGACCTTCACGGCGACCTACATAGGGAGTCACTGGGTAATGTTAGTGCCGTTAGCGGCTATCTTAGCCATACTGGTAATCAAACCGTCAGGTATTTTTGGGCAGCAGAAGGAATTGGAAGAAAGGATATAGTGGATTTTGGATTGCGGATGTGGGAGTGGTGAATCTGCAAACCGGTCGTAGTGAGGACGGGGAAGAATTGGAGAGATGAAAAGACGCAGGGAAAGAATAGATAGGGGTATAAAGGTAAGATCCGAAGATATCTTTGCCCTTTGCTCCTGGAGGGAGATGCTCTATTTGGCATTTCCCAGGCTGTTGCCGATAGTGGGTCTCATTCTCTTGTCTTTTGTCCTGAGCATTTACTGGCAGAAGGTCCTTCTCTCTGTATCCGTCTTTGCCCTCCTGGCCATTAGCTGGGATATCCTGGCACAGACCGGGATGATCTCCTTAGGCCAGGCCCTCTTCTTCGGAATGGGGGCCTATCTGGCTGGTATAATGAATCATACCTGGGGTCTTTCCCCCTTTATAACAATCCCTGTAGCTACTGTTAGCGGTGGGCTTTTTTGTACCCTTTTACTTCTGCCTGTCTTGAGACTGCGCGGAATCTACTTTTCCATGGTTACCCTCATATTACCCCTGATGCTCGTCAGGATAGTTGAGGCAACAAAGATCTTCGGAGGAACAGAGGGGCTAAGTGGTCTGGGTGCACTTCCTTCCAGATGGGTAGAACTCTATACGGTCATTTTGGCCCTTTTGGCCGCGCTCTTCGGGTTGCGGCGTCTGATGGGGTCTGATTTCGGTCTGGTCTTAAAAGGGATAAATGATAATGATCGCTCTGTCATGAGTGCAGGGATAAACATTTACTGGTTCAAGGCCCAGGCCCTGTTCATTGCCGGCTCTGTAGGGGCCTTTGCAGGCGCCTACATGACCCACGTATATATGTTTGTGGGGATGCCTGTCTTTGCCTTAGACTATTCTATTCTCCCCATTGCAGCTGCTGTGGTGGGTGGAACCGGGACCCTCGCCGGTCCCATGTTAGGGGCCTTTATTCTCGTACCCCTGTCAGAGATCCTGCGAGGACTTGGCGGACTCAGGATCGTCTTTTACGGGCTGTTCCTTGTTGTATTCACCGTTGCATTGCCAGAGGGGATTTTTCACTACATAGCCAGGAAATATCATCAATTTGAGAGATGGGTGGAGGTGGATACATGAGCTCTTCACCCATCCTCAAAGTATCCGACCTCTCCAAACAGTTTGGTGGTGTGCGTGCCGTAAACCATGTCGATTTTAAACTAACGAAGGGGGAACTCTTAGGGCTTATTGGACCTAACGGGTCTGGCAAAACAACGATTGTAAATCTGATAACCGGTTTTGTAAAACCTACAGCCGGGGAGGTCTATTATAAAGACCGGAAGATAACTGGCTGGGCCCCTTATAAGGTGGTCAGGCTGGGCGTCGCCAGGACATTTCAGATGGTAAGACCCTTTTATCAACTCCCGGCCTTCAAGAATATGATTATTCCCCTCTATTCCCCCAGGGTCAAAGGGTTGGCAGGTGGAAAATATGGGGACCGGGATGCGGTGGCCCTGGACCTGTTGGAAGAGGTGGGCTTTGAGAGGGACTCTTTTGTGGCTTACAAACCGGCCAGCGTCCTTCCCCAGGGATATCTCAAGAGGCTGGAACTGGCCAAGGCAATCGCCTTGCAGCCCGACCTTCTGATCTTAGATGAACTTTTCTCAGGCCTGAGCTTAGCCGAAGTAGCAAGTATCGTCCCCATAATTGAAAAACTCCGCATGGAGGGGAAGACCATCATTATGATAGAACACCGATTGAAGGAACTTTTCAGGATCGCGGACAGGATCATTGTCCTTAATTTCGGAGAAAAGATAGCCGATGGGAAGGCATCAGAGGTAATGGAAAGCGAAGAGGTCAAGAAGGCCTATCTGGGTACGGAGGCGGGGTGAAAGGGAAACCAATGCTTGAAATTCAAAACCTGATGGTCTTTTTCGAAAATGCCTTAGCCCTTAACGACTTTTCCATGGAGGTAAAAGAGGGGGAGATAGTAGGGGTTATCGGATCCAACAGTGCGGGGAAGACCACCCTTATGAATACTGTTTCAGGGCTCATAATAGATATGAAGATCAAGGAGCAGCGCAAGGGTGGAGAAAGAATCACCATATACGGAGAGATTATTTTCAATGGTCAAGATATCACGGACACCCATCCGTACCACCGGGTGAAGATGGGTCTTGTCCTTGCCAGGGAGAGGCATCCCATATTTCCGGAAAGTGATGTGACAGAAAACCTAAAGATAGCGGGCCACCAAAAAAGCAAGTCAGAGATAAAGGAGATGACCCAATATGCCTTTACCCTGTTCCCTGCCTTATCCCAACTGCGACGCCGTAAGGCAGGTTTCCTGAGCGGGGGGGAACAGCAGATGCTGTCAATAGGAATGGCCCTCGTTACCAAACCGACCCTTCTTCTCTTAGATGAACCCCTGTTAGGCCTCAGCCCCATGATGCAGACCATGCTGGTACAAGCGATCCAGAATCTGAGGAAGGAGTCAGGCATAACCATCTTCATAACCGAACAGTTCGCCCGGCCCATACTCCCCATGATCGATAGGGGTTATGTCATTGAAAATGGGATGCTCGCACTCACCGGGACAGGGGCAGAGCTTATGGACAATCCTGAGATAAAGGCGGCTTACTTCGGAATTTGATCCCATGAAAGATAGAGAAAAGCACGGCATATTCTCCACATTTGAGGCGGTCGCCCAGAAAAAAGGGAACAGCACCGCGATCATCTATCTGGGCACCAAGTATTCCTATCTCAAATTGCAGGACTTAGCCGAACGTTTTGCCGCTGCCCTGGCAGACATGGGGCTACGGAAGGGCCCGAGGATTATAATCTATCTCCCAAACAGCATCCAGTGGGCTGTCGTATGGCTCGGGATCCAGAGAGCGGGAGGCGTATGCGTTCCCATAACCCCCATCTATACCCCCTACGACCTCAAATACATTGCCAATGATAGCGAGGCAGAGGCGATCGTCTGCGCCGATACCAATTTCGGATACGTAAGAAGCGTATTACCTGAAACCGGTCTAAAGAATGTAATTGTGACCAGGATGGCCGATCTTCTTCCCTGGTGGAAAAGATTCTTTGGCTACCTTTTTGATGTTATACCCAGGGGAAAGATCGCCTATCACAAGGATACCTATTCCCTCAGGAAACTCCTGTCCACTTACAGCAATAGGAAGAAGGAGATGCCGCGACCGGTGGAAGAGGGGAGTCCTGTGGTAGAAATCCTGTATACGGGTGGGACAACCAAGTACCCAAAGGGAGTCCCCATCAATCAGACCCTATTTCTTACCTGCGCCGAGGAAAACATAAGGTTGAGTGAGCCACTCTTTCCGGTAGAGGAAAATATTATAATGGGTAACGCCCCCCTCTTCCATATTCTTGGTCAAACTTGCGGTCTCGGTACCCTCCTGGTGGGTGGGACCTTGATGCTGCAGCCAAAGGTAAACCTTGATGCCACAATGGAATCGATTGAGCGATTCAAGGCAAAAACCATGATAGGCGTGCCGACCCTCTATCGCATGATCTTAGAACATGACCGGCTCGACCACTATGACCTGAGTTCGGTGGAGTACTGGTACAGCGCGGGAGATGTGCTTCCCGTTGAGGTGGGGAGGCGATGGTACGAGAAATTCCACAAGGTCATATATCAGGGATACGGCGCAACCGAGACCTGCGGCGGTGTATCCATGTGTCCTGTGAATATTGACAATCCACCAGGAAGCGTGGGTACCATAGTGGCCAGCAAGACGGTCAAGATTGTGGATGCCGAGACCCTGGACCCTGTTGCATCGGGGGAACCAGGGGAGTTGCTCGTCTCATCGGAACACATGGTCACCAGATACATTAACAAACCTGAGGAGACTTTAGAGTCCTTCATTGAACTGGAGGGGCAAAAATGGTACCGCACTGCTGACATCATGTCCATGGACGAAGAGGGTAATCTCTACTTTGTTGACCGGACCGTAGATACCATAAAGCATAAGGGCTACCGAATATCCGCTTCGGAGATAGAGGCTGTTCTCCAGGAACATACGGCGATTATTGCCTCTTGCGTGGTTGGCGTGGAAGATCCGAGGGTAGGGGAGAGGATCAAGGCATTTGTGGTATTAAAGGAAGATATCAAGGGGATTACCGGTTATGATCTCATCAAATGGTGTCGTGGCAGACTCGTATCATATAAGATCCCGCAATACATTGAATTCAGGGATATGCTCCCCAAGTCGAAGGTAGGAAAGCTTCTCAGACGAGAGATCCGAAGCGAAGAGGAACGTAAGGCGGAAGGGTGATTGCGGCGAGTTAGTGTCCGAACGAAAACTAGGATTTTTCGTTCAGACATTAATTATGTTAACCACCTCTTTCTTCTCTTATAGTGTTTAACATCCCTATAACTTTTCTTTTTACCTACCTCGGTAAGGCCAAGATAGAATTCCTTTACATCGGCATTTTCCTTGAGCTTTTCAACTGTATCATCCAAGACGATTCGACCATTTTCCATCACATATCCGTGACTTGCGATGGTGAGAGCCAGACGGGCGTTCTGTTCAACTAAAAGGATGCTGACCCCTTCCTCCTTGTTGATCTGCTGAATGATCTTGAATATCTCCCCGACTAAAAGAGGAGAAAGCCCCATGGAAGGTTCATCTAAGAGCATCAATGTGGGTGTGGACATGAGGCCCCGGCCAATAACCAGCATCTGCTGTTCACCGCCGCTGATATAACCGGCAAGGGTGCTTTTTCGGGCCTTGAGTCTTGGAAAATATTCATAGACCATGGCCATATCCTCTTTCAGTTTGGTTCTGCTTTTGTTGGTATGACCACCAGCTATGATGTTTTCGTCCACGGTCAGGTCTTCGAATACCCTTCGGCCCTCCATGACTTGAAATATGCCCATACGGACGATTTGCTCGGGGTACTTTTTGTCTACTCGTTGGCCTTTAAAGGTGATAGACCCATCAGTAACCTCTCCATCTTCGGATTTCAGCAATCCTGAAATTGCCTTGAGGGTGGTTGTTTTCCCTGCCCCGTTGTTCCCAAGGACCGTGACTATCTGACCTTCGTTAATCTGAAGGGACATCCCCTTAAGCACAAGGACGACGTTGTGATATATGACTTCTATGTTATTGACCGCTAACAACGGTTCCATCTAAAATTCTCTTGCGCCTAAAGTCATCGGTTCCAGTTTTCCCGCGGGATTGAATGTTTAAAAAGATGTTTATCTTTATACCCAATACCTAATACCCAGTACCCAGTACCTAATACCCAACCCCCTACGCCCCCAATCTGGAGTAGGTGATGTCTTCTTCACCTAAATAGGCCTTTATGACATTTTCGTCGTGTCTTATCTCCTGTGGTTCCCCCTCTGCAATTTTCTGGCCGAAATCGAGGACACAGATCCGGTCAGATATGTCCATTACCACCCCCATGTCGTGCTCTATCAGAATAATAGTTGTCTCCCATTCTTCGTTGATATCTAAGATAAAACGGGCCATATCTTCGGTCTCTTCAAGATTCATCCCTGTGGCAGGTTCATCTAAGAGGAGCACTCTTGGTTTCATGGCTAAGGCACGGGCCAATTCCACACGCTTCTGAAGTCCGTACGGGAGGGCATGAACTACCTGTTTCCTGATATGTTCTATTTCGAGTAGATCTATGATCTTTTCTTCTATCTCTTTCCGGAGGAGGATCTCTTCGGTTCGCGACTTGCCATAATAGATTCCGCCGGAAAAGAATCCTGATTTCAGATGCACGTGCGCGCCCAACTTTATATTGTCTAAGACGGTCATATGGGCAAAGAGTTCAACGTTTTGAAACGTGCGTGCGATGCCCAAGCCTGCAATTTTATGCGGCTTCATCTCTGAGATATCCCGGTCTTCAAATATGACCCTCCCCTTTTCGGGATGGTAAAATCTATTGATACAGTTCAGCAGGCAGGTTTTCCCTGCCCCGTTAGGGCCGATAATTGAAAATATCTCCCCCTTCCTTACCCCGGTGGTCACGCCGTTCAGGGCCATGAGACCTCCGAAACTTAGGTGGATGTCTTTGACTTGAAGCTGGTATTCTTCTCTGTTTCCCATTCAATATTCGATGTCGGAGTCTTCGCTTACCTGTACGTTTGAAGTTCGATGTTCATCTTTTATTGTTAATTCTTTCCCTATTCCATGGCCTCTACCTGTTTTACCCTGACGGTGGTCTTCATGCGGAAACCCTTTCCATCTTGGTAACGGATATCCGCTTCAACCTTCAGCTCTTCTTCCTCACCATACAGGGCTTCGATCAGATCCTTATACCTCTCGGCAACAAATTTTCTCCTCACTTTTCTGGTTCTTGTCAGCTCATCATCATCCGCGTCAAGTTCTTTGTATAAAAGAACAAACTTCTTTATCTTGGCCACTTTGGGCAATGACTCATTGGTCTTTGCTATTTCTCCGGCAATCAGATCATAGGTCTGTTCCTTCTGCGAAATATCCGTAAAGGTCGTATATGGGATCTGGTTATTCTCAGCCCATTTGCCCACGTTGGCCATATCTATGGCGATCATGGCCGTGATAAAAGGTCTCTCCTGGCCTATGACCACCGCATCTACAATGTAGGGGCTGAATCTCAATTTTTTTTCTATGAGCTGTGGGGAAAATTTGCTTCCATCGATCAGCTTCATCACGTCGGACATGCGATCAATAATAATGACGTGTCCATCGTCTTCAATAAGGGCTGCGTCTCCCGAATGAAACCATCCATCTTTGAGGGTTGCTGCCGTGGCCTCGGGGTCTTTGTAATAACCTTTAAATATGGTATCTCCCCTGGACAGGAGTTCCCCTGAATCGGATACCTTGAATTCAATCCCGGGCAGGGGCTTGCCCACAGTATCAAGACGTATGTCATCGGTCCGGTGAATGATGGCGGCGGCAGTTTGTTCGGTCGTGCCGTAGGCCTGCTTGATATTGACACCCAGGGCCTGAAACATGTTAAATATCTCGGGTCCTAATGGAGCACCACCTGTATAAACGTGGCGTAGTTTTGAGAGACCGAGATAGTTTTTTAATGCTCGAAAAAGAAGTAGATAGGCCAGCCGGTTCAGGATTCGCCACCCCATGGGGGGCTTTTTTTTTCTCAGGTTAAAGTCGGCCATCTTGTATCCCACCGGCTGGAA
>DAOVUP010000013.1 GCA_030632525.1 Desulfobacteraceae bacterium
AGCAGAGTGAGCAACAAAGAAGCTCTTGGGAGGATCTCCCCATGCCAGCTCCAGGGAAATTCCCTGATCCTGGGAGCTTTCCATGCTAAGCACCTTTTCCAGCATCCGGGTGAGATCTTCACTCCCGGCCCACTCAGAAAGATGTTTCCCAAGGGGTGATTCTTCTTCTAACCCTAACATACGGGTCACTGCCGGGTTGTTGAGAACAATATACCCATTCTGATCAGTCACTAAAACTCCATCGGCCATGTGGTTAATAATGGTGAGGGTCTTACTTTTCTCATTGGCAATATCCTGAAGGCTTTTTGCTCTCTCTATACGGAGAAGTTCTGCCTCTCGCTCAAGATTTATTTTATCCATGGCTCTTCGTACAACAATACGCAACTGATCAGGGGTGAAGGGTTTGGGAATAAAATCGTAAGCACCATTTCTCATTGCCTCCACTGCATTTTCAATAGTAGCGTATCCGGTAATTACGATTACCAGAAGGTCGGGTTGGATCTCCCGGACATTCTTTAAAACCTCCATTCCGCTTATACCCGGCATCATGAGATCCAGCATTAGAATCTGGAATTCATTGCCTTTAATCAATTCCAGTCCACGCTCTCCGCTCTCAGCAATTGTTGTTTTCCAACCCTCTTTTTTAAGAATGCGCTCTGCACCTTCACGGATGATCTTTTCGTCATCAACTACCAGAATATGCATTCCTTCAAGAATAGCCATAAGAATTCCTCACCCGCTCCTTATAATCCTTCGAGCTCACAAAATTTACAGAGACGTTAAGCGTCACATGCCTCAAGTCTGACTGCGTGTTTAACCCTATCCTCCTCCTCAACGCGTAACACGCAACTCGCAACAACATATTTAAGTCATCAATTCCTCAAGTCTACTACTGCAGCAGAACTATTTTAAAACCATGCGTCAGCCTATTTCTCAAGTAACCTCTCAACCAGACGAACAAGCTCGCTTGGCTCTACCGGTTTATCAACATAATCATCAGCCTCTGTTTCCATCCCCATACGATGGGTATAAGTTGTTTTAGAAATCTGTGAAACTACAGCCGTCAAGAGCAATATGGGAATATCGCTACAATCCGGGTCCGCTTTCAATTCTTTGCACACCTCATAACCATCCTTATCCGGCATCATCACATCCAGAATAATAGCATCCGGCTTCTCCTTTTTTGCCTTTTCTAAACCCTCTTTTCCCCCATATGCTTCAATTACTTCATGATTCTTCTTTTTCAGTATCGTACCTACTGACTCCACTATATCTGGATCATCATCCACTATCAATATTCTTGCCATTTGGTACCCCCTTTCTTTAATTGTTTCAGTTTATCTTTTCATTCAAATTGAGGCCGGGGAAGAAGACCTGCCTCCTTAGCAATCCTCGGAACCATTTCCTCCCATTCGATGGCCATAACATGAACACCATGGACACCTTCTATTTCCTTTAGCTGCTGTATAGTTTCTACGGCTATCTTTATGCCTTCTTCCGACCTTTTTTCCTTGTCAACCCCTTTTATACGGGCAATCAATTCATCAGGAACATCCATGCCTGGCACCATCTTTTTCATATAATTGGCCATACCCACAGATTTCATGGGGGTCACACCTCCTAAAATATGCACTTTTTCATGGAGCCCCCGATCTCGAACCTGCTCCATCCATTTACTAAAACGATCCAGGTTAAAAATACACTGCGTCTGAATAAACTGGACACCGGCAGCCACCTTTTTAGCTAATCGTACCACTCTGGATTCGAACGGGTCTGCAAAAGGATTGGCTGCTGCCCCTATAAAAAATCTGGGAACCCCCTTCAATTCTTCCCCACCTAAAAACTTGCCTTCATCCCGCATCTGCTTCACCGTCTGTATCAAGTGAATGGAATCCATATCATAGACATTCTTGGCGGTGGACTGATCTCCAAACTTCTGATGGTCTCCTGAAAGGCAGAGGATATTATTAATCCCCAGGGCTGCTGCTCCTAAAATATCGCTCTGGATGGCGATTCTATTCCTGTCGCGGGTTACCATCTGCAAAACAGGATTAATACCCATCTGCTTGAGAAGAACACAGGAGGAAAAGCTTGACATTCTGACCACAGAGGTCTGGTTATCGGTAACGTTTATCGCATCGACCGCTTCCTTTATCAGCTCACCCTTTTTCTTGATTACCTCCGGGTCTGCTCCACGCGGAGGACCACACTCAGAAGTGACAGCAAATTCACCCTTCTCCAATATTTTTTCCAGACGACTATCAGATGTCATAGCTTCAAATCCTCTCTGACAATTTTTCGAGGTCCCCCATCACGACTGGTAGTCCAATCGTTTATAGGGATGATGACCTCCATTTGATCTAATTTCCCTAACTCTTTTAGCCTGTCATAAATCATTTGCCAGCCACAGTCTGTCTCCGGATTCACCTCACACTTTCCATCTGATGAACCTCCGCAGGGACCGTTTAAAAGACTCTTTGCACAACGGGTAATCGGGCAAATACCACCTGTTAGGTGAAGCTTACAGTTTCCGCATGACTGGCACCGCTCTGTCCACACCCCCTGCTCCTGGGTAACTCCGATGAAATTGGTATTAATTCCCGGATAAATGGGGGTTTTTTTATAGGTTTCTGCCAGAAACTGAACACCTGCACCACAGGCGATGGAAAGAATGGCTTCATACTCGTCCACAAAGCTTCGAATCTCTTCCAGATACTCCGGGTCACATTGCCGCTCCAAGGACACTTCTTTGATTTCGATTTCTTTCCCTTCATTCTGTCGGGCCAGACGGAGGGCCGATGCCAGAATCCCCACCTCCTTCTCCCCGCCAGCTGAACACACGGTCACACATCCCCGGCAGCCTGCCAGAATAATCTTTGAGTAATTCTCGATCATAAAAAGAATATCCTTAATTGGTTTCCCCTCACCTATAACCATCTTAATACCTCCTAACCCGAACAAGCCAGAAACGAAGAAGTTATAAAGTTGTTTTATAGCTTGTGCGATCGGTTTTGAAATCCGAAACAAACTGTAAGAAATTTGGGCATTCAGGAATTAGTTAGTTTGACATTTTTCATTTTGGTTTTGTCATTTTCCCCTGTTCCCTGACCCCTAAACCCTGTACATTGTATGCTACATTTACTTCGACCCTTTTACCGTTGATTTCCTTTTAATAGGGCTCGGTCCAAGTTCTTTAATGCGCTCAGTCATCTCGTTGGCTACTTCCACAAAGCGCGGCCCCTGAGCTGCAGACATATTATACATTGCAAGCCTTTCTCCACCGATTCCCACCTCATCCAGGATTTTTTTGGCATATTCCACCCTTTTTCGTGCCCTTAAATTTCCCGTCAGATAATGGCAGTCACCTTCCATGCACCCGGCGACATACACACCATCAGCACCGTTCTCGAAGGCTTTCAGCAAGTAGAGGACATCTATCTTACCGGTGCAGGGAAGCTTTATGATTTTGATGTTCGTTGGATATGAAAGTCTCATCGAACCTGCCAGGTCCGCCGCCGAATACGCTCAGAACTGACAGCAAAAAGCCACAATCTCAGGCTGAAACTCACTCATACGGCCTCCACTTTGAAGAGAGCGATAGATTTTGCAATAATCTGTTTGTCCTCACAGTGCTGGAGCTGAATCGCCTTGCCAGGACATTCAGCCGCGCAGCTTCCACACCCCTGACACTTGGCCGCATCAATCTGGGCTACGCCCTCCTCATTAATAAAGGGTACATCATAAGGGCAAACCCTGACACAGGTCAGACAAACTGCGCATTTCTCTCCATCCACCCGTGCCACCATTCCTCCTACACTCACGGTATCATGCGCCAAGAGGGTACAGGCTCTTGATACTGCAGCGGCGGCCTGGGAAAGACTCTCATCCAAAGGCTTGGGTGAATGAGCCAGTCCACACAAATAGATTCCTTCTGTGGCAAGATCCACCGGCCTCAATTTCATATGGGCCTCCAGGAAGAACCCTTCCTGCGTGCGCTGCAGTTTCATCAACGTGGCAAGCTCTTCGTTTTCCCTGGGGACAATGGCACTGCTTAAAACCAACAGCTGGGGGTTTAATACAACCCTTTCTCCAAGTGCGGGATCATCAACCTCAACCTGTAATGCCCCTTTTTCAATTTTTACCTGCGGTTTTTCTTCCAGATCATAGCGGATAAATATTATCCCTGCCTTGCGGGCTTTGGTATAATAATCTTCCAAAAGTCCATACGTGCGAATGTCTCGATACAAAATGAACACCCTCGACTGGGGATTCTTCTCTTTTATCTTAAGGGCATTTTTAATGGCTGCACTGCAGCAAAGCCTGCTGCAATAGGGTCTCTCCGGAATCCTGGAGCCGACACACTGAATCATGACCACTTCATTTACATGTCCCAGGTTAATCTCATCCCGAACAATCTTACCCTCCAATTCCTGCTGGGTCATCACCCGTTTATCCTGACCATAAAGATATTCTTCCGGCTTATATTCCTCTCCACCGGTGGCGATGATGGTTACCCCATGTTCAATCTGACGATAGGCCATACCGGGGCCCGCCATGATGCCGGTCTTGAAATTTCCTTTGAACCCGGTGAAATCAACGATCACCCCGTCTGTTATCACCAAAATTAATGGGTGATTTTTAACACGCTCAATCAGGGATTGCATATAAGTCTGAATACCATCGTCCCGGAGGGTATAGTGAAGGTGACGCAAGTTCCCTCCCAGCTCTTTTTCCTTTTCTACCAGTGCAACCTCAAACCCCTGATCCGCAAGGCCCAGTGCAGCAGCCATTCCGGAGGCTCCTCCTCCAACCACCAGAGCTCTTTTGGTTACACTCAACTCTTGCTCCTGAAGGGGTTCCACATAGCTGGCTGCAGCTATTGCCATGCGCACCAAATCCTTTGCCTTTTTTGTAGCCTCTTCCTTCTTATCCATATGAACCCAGGAACACTGGTCGCGAATATTTGCCATCTCAAAGAGGTATTTATTTAGCCCTGCCTCCCGTATGGTTTTCTGGAAGAGGGGCTCATGGGTACGGGGCGTGCAGGAGGCAACCACCACCCGATTAAGGTTATTCTCTTTTATTACCTCTTTAATCTTGGTCTGGGTATCCTGAGAACAGGTATAAAGGTTTTCATCCACATAGGCCACATGAGGCAAGCTCTTGGCATACTCTTTCACCGCAGGCACATCAACCACTCCACCGATATTGATTCCGCAGTGGCAAACAAAAACTCCAATCCTGGGTTCTTCACCGCTTATATCCCTCTCGGGGGAAAATTCTTCTTCACATATCAACGTTCCCCTTGCTTCAGAAATAAGCTCTGAGGCAAATGCCGCCGATCCACTGGCCTGCGATACGGTCTCCGGAATATCCTTGGGTGCCTCAAAAGACCCACACACAAAAACTCCCGGCCGCGAAGTTTTTACAGGGTTTAATGAATCCGTCTGACAGAAACCGTAGGAATCCGTTTCGATACCCAGTTTTTCAGCCAGTTCGCGGGAAGACGTGGACGGGGTCATCCCCAGTGAGAGCACCACCAGATCAAATTCTTCTTCCACCACCTTCCCTTCTTTATCAATGAAGGCAATAATCAAATTCTTCGATTTCGGTTTCTCCACGATCTTTGAAATCTGACATTGAATATAACGAACACCATAATCATCCCGGGCTCTTTCATAATACTGATCAAAGCCTTTTCCGTGTGCCCGGATATCCATATAGAAGATTGTTGGTTTGATATCAGGACTGTGTTCTTTGGCAATGATGGCCTCCTTGGTGGCATACATGCAGCAGACGGAAGAGCAGTACCCTTTATCGCAAGAGTTATCCCGGGATCCCACACACTGAATCCAGGCGACCTTCTCCGGCCCCGATTGATCGGAAGGGCGCTGGATGTGTCCCTGATAGGGGCCGGATGCGGAAAGAATCCTCTCAAACTCCATGCTGGTTACCACATTGGGGTAACGATTGTATCCATACTCGTCCTTTAACGAGGGATTCGTGAGTTCAAAACCAGGGGCGAGGATAACAGACCCCACATCAAGCTCGCGCACCTCATCTTCCTGGTCATATTTAATGGCCTTAGGTCCACAAAAGCTCTCACACGCCCCACATGCATCATTTAAGAAGTGCATACATGTTTGCCGATCGATAACCGGCACTTTGGGAACGGCCTGAGGAAATGTCAGATAGATAGAAGGCCTTGTGGCCAATCGCTCATCGAAATCGGCTTTTATTGGCCTCGGTATATTTTTGGTGATTTCATCAAGATTAATAGCCCCTGTAGGGCAGACCACCTCACATGCCCCACAGGTAACACACACGCTCGAGTATTCATCAAATGGTGGGGATACCTTTCGGCTGGAGCCACGGTTGACAAAGTTGATTGCACCGACATGCATCAGTTCCTGACATACACGTACGCAGAGTCCACATAAGATGCATTTTTCTTCCTCCGGTTTAAATCGCTCATACCTTGCCCGATCGATTCCAATCTCTTCGGCCAACTCCTGTAACTTTGGTACATCCGGACAGCGCAAGAGGAGTAGTTCGATAACCAGTTTTCTTGCTTCAATGACCCGCTTTGAATCCGTCCTTACCTCAAGTCCTTCCTCCGCCACATAGGCACAGGATGCGGACAGTCCCCTTCTCGCACCGCCTACGATCTCAACCACACAAAGCCTGCAGGCACCCTGAGGGGTAAGTGCCTCAAAATAGCAAAGGGTTGGTATCTTAATACCCAGCTTTTCTGCCGCCTTAAGGACTGTGGTGCCCTCTTCTACCTCAACCTTTCTACCATCAATTGTTAGATTAACCATTCGCCTTACGCTCCCTCTTCACTACCTGAAACCATCTACTTAACCCTCACAGCATTGGATGGGCAAATCTCCCTGCATATGCCGCACTGGATACACTTGGCAACATCCAACGTGTGTGCTTTCTTTTTCTCACCGGTAATGGCATTGCTTGGACAATCTCTAAGGCATCGGCCACAACCAATACACGTTTCCGGGTCGATGAAAAATTCGAACAACCCCTTGCATACACCCGCCGGACACCTCCTGTTTCGGATATGTTCTTCGTACTCCTCTCTGAAATAACGGATGGTAGTCAAGGCAGGGTTAGGTGCGGTTCCTCCCAGGGCACACAGGGCGGAATCGATAATGATCCTGCCCATATCCTCCAGGAGTTCAATGTCGCCCTCTCTCCCGCGGCCCTCAGTAATATCGGTCAGTATGTCGAGCATCCTTTTGGTCCCTTCGCGACAGGGTGTACACTTCCCGCAGGACTCGTCTTTGGTGAAGGCAAGAAAGTATTTGGCAACATTAACCATACAGGCAGTCTCATCCATTACCACCATACCACCTGAACCCATAATGGAACCCACCTCTGCCAGCTTGTCATAGTCAACGGGCAAATCCATGAGAGAATCCGGTATGCAACCTCCAGAAGGTCCACCTGTCTGTACCGCCTTAAACGCCCTCTTATCCGGTACTCCTCCCCCGACATCGAAAACCAGTTCCCTAAGGGTCATTCCCATAGGAACTTCTACCAAACCATTCATCTTAACCTTCCCCACCATGGAGAAGATCATCGTTCCCTTGCTCTTCTCCGTCCCAATCTCTTTGAACCAATCCGCGCCACGGGCAATGATAAGGGGAATATTTGCCCAGGTTTTAACGTTATTGATGTTGGTGGGTTTTTCCCAGAGCCCCTTTTGGGCGGGGAAAGGAGGTCGTTGTCTGGGCTCACCCGTAGTACCTTCGATGGAGGCGATAAGGGCAGTTTCCTCACCGCACACAAATGCCCCAGATCCACGTTCTATAGAAACATCAAAATCGAAGCCAGAATGAAGGATATCATTTCCCAGCAATCCAAGCCCGCGCGCCTGTTCCAGGGCAAGGGTGAGTTTCTCTATGGCAAGGGGATACTCGGCCCGGGCATACACGACCCCATGTCTGGCACCAATCGCATAGGCCCCGATTATCATTCCCTCAATCACCTGGTGGGGGTTGCCCTCAAGGATGCTACGGTCCATATAGGCACCCGGGTCACCTTCGTCGGCATTGCATATCACATACTTTGGCTCCCCCTTTGCCTCTCGACAGAAACTCCATTTCCTTCCGGTGGGAAATCCCGCTCCCCCCCGACCCCTTAAACCGGATGTCGTAACTTCATCAATAACCATTTTGGGATCCAGCTCTTTTAATGCCTTAAACAGGGCGGTGTATCCGCCAAAGGCGATGTAGTCCTCAACCTTATCCGGGTTTAGAGTCCCGCAACCCTGGAGCACCCTCTTTTTTTGTTTTCCAAAAAATGGAACGTCTTTATAAGAGGGAACGTTTCCCATACCTTCAGGCAATCCGTTAAGTTTATACACATGGGTCGTATTTTCAAACAGGTGAGGTTCTTCTTCAATTTTGCAAAGTGCATACTTGGGGATTATCTTATTCTCAGCAAGTGCTGCAACAATCTCTTTGGATTTCTTAACGTCCATCTGTTGATAGACGATTCTCGGCCATCCGGGTTTTATGACGTCAACCAGAGGTTCTCTCTGACAAAGCCCCATACATCCGGTAGAGGTCGAAATGATGTCAAGGCCAAGGGAACGGGCCTCTTTTTCGATGGCTTGAAGCACCTCTTCCGCGCCAGATGCCCTTCCGCAGGTGGACATGCCAACGGCAATCTTGGTCCTCTCGGGATAACTTGATTTAAGACCTTTCTCCTTTATCTCATCCAGATCTTTTTTCGTTAGAAGGGACATTCAATGTTTCTCCTCATCCGTACTTCGAAACGACATCCATAACCGTGTTATAACGTACCCGGGAATAGACGCGCTCGTCCACCCGGATGACAGGGCTCAGGGCACAACACCCGATACAACGTACCATATCCAGGCTAAAATTTTTATCCTCGGTGGTTTGGCCGTACTTGATGCCCAATTCATCTTCCAGTTTCTCTAAAATCCTCTCGCCGCCCCGTACGTGGCATGCCGTACCCATACAGACACTGATTATGTGCTTCCCACGGGGCTCCAGGCTAAAGAAGGCATAGAACGTAGCAACCCTTAAGATGTGGGCAAGTGAGACATTCAGTTTGTACGCGACATATTTAAGAACGGGCGGCGGCAAATAGTTGAAGTGGCTGTTTATGTCCTGAAGGACAGGGATTAAGGGGCTCCTGCTTTTTTTGTGTTTATCCAGAATTTCATCAACCGCCATCCGCTCGTCTTCCGGCAAGACCGGTTCAACCACCTTAACATCAAGATACACCCTGTTTCCTACCAGACATTGGTTGATACACTCACCGCAACCCGTACAGAGCGACTCATCGACCGACCTTGCCCTCCTTCTGATAGATGCCTTAAAATTACCCGGCTCCCCCTTGAGATCAATGAGGTCTGAATAGGTGAGGTTCTCAATATTAGGATGCCCTCCACACTCCACCAGCTTGGGAGAAATGATACACATGGAGCAGTCATTGGTGGGAAATGTCTTGTCCAGCTGGGCCATCCTTCCACCGATGGTGGGTTCCTCTTCAACCAAGTAAACCTTAAACCCGCTATTGGCCAGATCCAGAGAGGCCTGGATGCCTCCAATCCCAGCTCCTACAACCATTACGGCTCCAACGGGCGGTGAATTGCTTTTTTTATTATCTTGTTCTTCAGTAGAGTTCATCAATAACTCCAATATTTAATTTGGGAATTGAGGGATTCGGGAATTCAGGGATTAAAGACAACCTTTTGATTCTCGATCCACAATTCCTAAATTGTCTTATCCAACACCCAACACTAGCATTTTAGATTTCAGATTTGGGATTTTGGATTTAAACTCCGCAATCTGAAATCAGCAATCCGAAATGAGAATGTCCTCAATTCCTTAATCTTTTCATCAGATCAATCCCTTTGACTCAAGCAGCGGACGGGGATCTACCAGGTGCCGCCCCAGCCACTTTCTAACTCCTTTATTCCCAAAAGCCAACCCCATAAGTTCGGTAAAATAGAAAATCGGAATATCATAGCTGACTCCTTCTTTGTCACCTATCTCTTCCTGCCTGGTATCCAGATTGGCCTGACACAATGGACAGGCTGTAACAATACAGTCAGCCTCCGCCTCACGTGCCATATCCAATAACCTGCCGTTCAACCTGTGTATAATATCCACTCTGGTCAAAACCAAGCTTCCCCCACAGCATTCGGTTTTATAAGGCCAAAAAACACTTTCCCCCCCAAGCCTGGAAATAAGAATATCCAGTGCCTGGGGATCTTCCCAGTGCTCGGTATCAGTCACCCGGGGGGGACGAACCAGCAGGCAGCCATAATAGCTCACCGCTTTCAAGTTCTTAAGAGGTCTCTTTATCTTTTTTTCAATGTCCTCCGAGAATTCTTCCCGGCAGAGAAATTCCAGCATGTGGAGAATGTTTATTTTCCCTTGAAAGGGGATTCCCACATCGACTTTTGATTCGCAGGTTAAGGCTTTCTCCGCAGCCTTGAAACGGCTGAAGCAGGCAGCACAGGGCGTCACCAAATCCTGCCCTTTTCTTTCTGCTATAGACAAATTTCTGGCTGGAAGGGCGACTGAAAGAAACTCATTGGTAGAATGTGCAGAGCTTGCCCCACAGCAGCTCCAGTCTGATAACTCCTGCAATTCTATGTCGAGACTTTTGCAAACCGCTTCGATTGATTCACCATATTCACGGGCAGTTCCTTCAAGTGAACAGCCGGGGAAGAAGGAAACCTTCATGCTTTTTTATGCTCCTTTGCCTGTTCAAATATTTTTTTCACTTCCTTAACCCCACCACATTTAGGAGGCATAACCTTAAGCTTGCCACGCAAAAACATTTTTATTCCCAGTTTTACATCGTTTTTCCATTCCCCTGTTTTGAGCTTTTCCCTCAATTCACCACTCTTTTGAGTATAATTTCTAATCATGGTCAATTCGTGCACTCTACCTGTCTTCTTGATGGAATCGAGAAATGCCTTATGGAATATGGGAACTTTCGGTTCTTTTGCCTGCTTACCACTTTCTTGCTGAATCTGTCTTAAGACATCCATCACTTTGGCAATCTCTATTTCATTGGGACAACGAGTCGTACAGGTCTCACACGCTGCGCAGACCCAAATCGTCCTGGAAGATAAAACTCTCTCCTTCTGATTGAACAGCACCGATCTTATAACCTGATGGGGAAGCATATCCATCGCAAAGGAAACCGGACATCCGGCAGAACATTTATAACACTGGTAACAGGTGAAGATCTCCTCTCCAACCGCATCAACCACAACATCCCTGAAATTTTTATCTCCTATCAGTTCCATCCCGTTCATCTCTGTTTGATTATCTTAAAAATTGACGGTTTAGCAAAAAGAACAATTCGCCCCTTTTTGTCATTCCTGCGAAAGCAGGAATCCAGTAATTTCAGATTGTTATGGACCCTCGCTTCCCGATCAAGTTGAGGAGAGGCTTCGCGAGAGTGACTCGATTTTTTAGCTTTGAGAGCATCAAGAATCATTTTTCTAAATTCTTAAGCAGTTAACGATCCCACATGATCCAATACCGCTGCCAGTCTTTCCTTACCGGCGATGGTAACCAGAAGAACCCCCTGGCATATA
>DAOVUP010000121.1 GCA_030632525.1 Desulfobacteraceae bacterium
AACTGGCGCAGCTCAGGTCGTGCCATCATGGTATGCAGCTCTGGTTGACCTATGAGGAGGATCTGTAAAAGCTTTTGGGTAGTAGTTTCAAGATTAGTCAACAAACGGACCTGCTCTAATACATCGGTGCTCAGATTTTGGGCCTCGTCGATAATCAGCACTGTTCGACGGCCTTTGGAATGAATCTCCAGAAGATGGAAGTTGAGCAGATCAATAAGCACCTTGAGGCTGTCTGTGGCGGGTGGATATGAAACATTTAACTCATCGCAGAGAGAGGCAACTAATTCCAAGGCCGTCTGTTTTGGGTTCAGGACAAGGGCGACTTCCACTCCTTCGGGGACCTGCTCCAACAGACTACGGCACAGGGTGGTTTTGCCAGTTCCAACCTCGCCGGTCAAGAGGACAAAGCCACCCCTCTCACCCATCCCGAACAGGAGATGGGCCAACGCCTCACGATGACGCTGGCTCATGAAGAGAAAGCGGGGATCAGGCGTGAGAGAAAAGGGGTTTTCGGTAAGACCAAAATATGCGCTGTACATAAGTTCTTCAGGGTGTACCCGTTCACGGGTTCAAAGGTTCAGGGTTCAGGGTTAGACAATCACCAATTGAATTTTGTGAAAATCTATCTGAGGTGGATTAGAAGCACAAGAAATTTTTCAAAATCCCCGGAAAGTCAATAGCGTAAAGACTTGCCAAAAACCGGCTTTCTCTTTTCCAGAAAGGCAGCTATCCCTTCCCTTCCGTCGGGTTGATCCGCGGCCCAGGATAAGAGATCCCGCTCATTTTCCAACTGGGTCTCAAATGGGGTGTTTAAGGAATCGGTTATCAGCCTCTTGGAAGCCGCAAAAGAGCTTAGAGATCCCTTGTTAATCTGCCGGATCATTTCGAGCGCCCTATTCATCCCGTCTCCGTCACCCACAACCTCTGTCACTATTCCCCAGGACAGGGCCTTTTCAGCGTTTATCGGTTCATCAAATGCAGCAATTTCCAGGGCCTTAGCCGTGCCGACTAACCTCGGCAGGGTATAGGTACCCCCACCGTCAATACTCAGACCATTTGAAGTATATGCCTGCTTAAGAGAGGCCGATGCCTCCATGATTCTAAAATCGCAGGCAAGGGCCAGGGAGAAGCCTCCTCCGGCAGCAAAGCCATTTATGGCTGCCACAACCGGTTTGGGCATACGCCGGATCTCTAAGATAGCCTGATGATAGCGAGCCGCTAATTCATGAAAGGCTGCGCCGTAATTTTCTCCACATCCGCTTACCCATCTTAGATCGCCTCCAGCACAGAAGGCTTTCCCCTCTCCTGAAATCACTACACCCATTACACCTGGATCAAGGGCCAATTCTATGAGGGTATCAGCCGCTAACCGTACCATATCCAGGTCAAATGCATTATAGGCCTTTGGGCGGTTCAGGGTAACAAGGGCAATACCATCCGTTTTGCTCAAGTTTACCGATTTTCCCATTCCTATTTCCCTCTTTGAAATATCCTCAATTTTAGTTAATTTTAGCTCATTTTGAACACATTCGCCGAGTTCACAACTCTATCAAATCTTATTATAATTATTGCCTATTCCTCAAAATTCGTTATAAGCAGGAATTATCATTGACTCTCAGCTCTGATTTATATATGGAAAAGGGCGTTCGCGCAAGGCATTAACGCAGGATTGAAGAATTCCTCAATCCTTTAATCTATAAAATATATCTGAAACATAGAGTTATTTCAATGGAAACCGTCCTACCAAGCCTGATCGATAAACATAACCGGCATCTCAACTACCTGCGTATATCCATCACAGATCGCTGCAACCTCCGATGTCTCTATTGTACGCCGCATGACGGCCTTGCCAAGCTGAAACATGAGGAGATTCTTACCTATGAAGAGATTCTCCGCCTGGCCACCATTGCCGTAAACTTAGGTGTGAATAAAATCCGGCTGACAGGAGGAGAACCCCTCATACGAAAGGGTGTACTCCAGCTCCTTCCCTCCCTGGTCAGCCTCCCGGGCCTCAAAGATATCTCCATGACCACCAATGGGATTTATCTGAAAGAAAACTTAGAGAACATCAAGTCTGCAGGCATAAAGAGGATCAATATCAGCTTGGACACCCTTCGCCGAGAGAGATACAGGAAAATAACAGGCTATGATGGTTTTGAACAGGTCTGGGAGGGGATACAGTTGGCAAGGCAACTCGGTTTTAATCCCATAAAGATCAATATGGTGGTCATGCAAGGCATCAATGATGATGAAATCGTTGATTTCGCCAGGTTGTCATTAAATCATCCATACCATATCAGGTTTATTGAATATATGCCGAGCGGGTTTGCCGATCAGGGAACACATTTGCACCATGTGCCAAACTCCGCTGTTAAAGAGCAAATCATCACCAGCCTGGGAAAGCTGGTCAAGGTTCTGAACACGGAAATTGATGGCCCCACGGACCGTTTCAGACTTGAAGGAGCACCCGGAGAGATCGGATTCATCAGCCCTCTGACCCACCATTTCTGTCAGGTTTGTAATCGCCTCAGGCTAACGGCAAGCGGGCACCTGAGACCCTGCCTTCTTTCTGATCAGGAGGTAGACTTGAAGACGCTGATGCGGGCGGGCGCCTCAGACAATGACTTAGAGCAAATCTTTTTGGAAACTGCTAAAAATAAACCGCGCGCCCACCGGCTGGTCTCAGAGCATTGCGGCTCACTTTCCGGACAGATGTCAGCAATCGGGGGGTAAGAGATTGAGACCTTTGCAAAACGTCCCCTTTGCAGAGGTCTCCGCTATAACCCCAACAATCGCGCTGCATTGACCCCCGCAATCTGCTCCATGTGCGACTGGGATATCTTTGCGGAACTCATCTCGTTGAAATAGCGCTGTGGCCTCAGGAGAGGATAATCACTTCCAAAGAGGATCTTATCAAAGCCGATTATTTCCCCGGCTATCCTGTAGATATCCGGGATGTAAAGGAAAGGCGAGGCAGCAGTGTCAAACCATACATTCTGGAACGCCTCCCTTACCTCCCTTTTCATCAGCCCGTAAAACAGAATCCCCCCACCCCAATGGGCCAGGACAATCCGGTTTTGGGGATAGGTCTTGATAAAATCGTAGATCTGCCAAAGGGTGTTAGGAGTCTTTCCCGGATATTTGTGGCCCACAGGCTCATTGGTGTGGAGGAGAAAAGGCAAATCGGTTTGGGAACATATGGCCATAACATCTCCCAAAGCCCTAACCACTTCGGATGTAAGTCCGGAGTTATAAACGGCTAACTCCCCTACACCTGAAAGCCCCTGCCTCAGGCATCGTTCCGCTTCCCCAGGCCCCCCGGAAGAGAGCGGAGAAAAGCAGCAAAAGCCTTCCAATCGCTCCGGGTACTGCTGGACAGATTCGATAATATAGTCATTATGTCTCTTATAATGTTCAGCATGTTCCCATGGAAACCCAAAAACAACCGAGCGTTGAACCTCGTCTTCGTCCATGGTCCTGATAAGTTCCTTTGCCCCCACAAGTTTTGCCTGGGAGGAGGAGTAGAGAGATTCGAATGCAGGCTCATGCGATGTGGATTTAAGCCTCTGGTCCCTAAAAAGGGGAGGGAATATATGGGTATGGAAATCTATAATCATTTCATAACAGCAGCTAAGGATTTCTTAAGTGGGTCGGGCGCATAACCCACAATCATGTCTCTGATTTTCCCATTGCGATCTACTACAAACATAGTGGGCACAGACACCCTTTCGCCTTCAAAGTAGTCTTTCATCACCTTTTGATTGTAGCGCAAGATCGGATAGTTAATCTTGCTCATTTTTTTAAAGTACAGTAGGTCCTTATCTGTAATCTGCTGTGGATCATCTATGGAAATTCCGAGGATAACCAGGCCATCATCCCTGTATTTGTCTTGAAGCTTGATCAACATAGGGATAGTCATCCTGCATGGCGGGCACCAAGTAGCCCAGAAATCCAGGAGTACCACTTTGCCGCGGTATTGCTCTAAAGTCACGGTTTGACCCGAAAGGTCTTTGAGGGAGAAATCCGGAGCAGTAGGACCTGCTTCAACTTCTTTCTGGCATCCTACGATCACAATTAATAAAAAGAAGGAAATTAATATCCAGATTTTTGATTTGTCTTTAAAATACATACTTGTTCCTCCAAGGATTTTGAGCTGGTAGACTTGTTGCCCAACAATTATTTTAGTTTACAGGTTCAGAAACCGACGGTTCACGAGTTCAGGGCCCCGATCCTCTGAACCCCTGAACCTTTGAACCTATTTAACTATTATATAGAGCCAAAAATGTCAAAGGGTTACGAAAAATGAGGCATTAAAATGACCCTAAACGGGGTTTTCTATGCTTGGTCTTGCCTCTGAAACTTGTTTCAAGATATGGGAACTGAAAAACCTTGAACATCCCAATTTCTTTGAATCTCTGGCCTAATTATGATATTCATGTATTTATTGAGATTTTTGAAAAATATTCCGAGTCCCACCTCGTCGGGACGAATAGAACGCTGAGCTTGGGCCTCGATTACTAAGGATTATTCTATGAAACTTTCCCATTTCTTTACAGGCAAACCATATCATGAGATTGAAAAAAACGCAGACACTCTTTTGCAAATGGGCGAATACGGTTCAGCCAAACTTGAATATGAAAAAGCCTTGCTGAAAGTTGCAAAGAAAACTTCAGAAGCGCCTGAGGCCAAAAATCACATAGAGGAGAAAATTGTCAAATGTAAAGATGCGCTCGCCCTTGAACACAAAAAGGCCGCAGAAAATCTGACTGGAACCGGTCACTACGAGGAGGCCGAAGAGATCCTGCAGCTTGCCCTGGAACTGGTGCAGGATGAACAGCTCGCCGTTGAGATTGAGGAACAGCTGAGGGGTGTCAAGGATCATTTCATTCCGCATGAAACATCAGAGATGTCTTTACCTGAGGAATCCTTGGAAGACGCAACGGAATTCGTATATCAGGAGTCTGGAGAGGAATATTTCACCGCATTAATCAGCACTTTGCCAAAGACAGAGCAAAAAATCTATCTCGGTTATGGAGATCCATTCAGGGAGGGATATGTCAAACTGAATCAGGGTGAATTTGAAGATGCCGTCACATTATTGTCGCAGGCCCTCGAAGCCGACTCTTCATCTAAAAGCTTTATCCGGCTCGAACTTGCGACCGCACACCTGAATCTGGGGAATGGCCCCGAAGGTTGCATCCTGTTAGAAGGCTTTTTGGAGGACTATCCCGAATCACTCAGGGCCTATCCCCCATTATGCGAAATCTACTGGCAAAATGAACAGTTTGATGAGGCACAACAATTGCTCCTTAATTGCCCCGAACCACTGCGCAACTCTCCAGTAATTCATTTGCTTATAGGTGAGACGATGTTCCATGCCGGCCAGCATCATGATGCTGAATCCCATTACCGGGACTACCTTGATTCCCATGGTCAGGACGAGGCGATTGCCTTAGCCCTTGCAAAAACATTCGAAGCGCTCGGGTTAAAAGAAAAAGCTCAAAAACAATACTCTGAAATTATAAACAGATGTCAGGGCTGCGGAAGCAAAATTGATCCTCTTATCAAACAAAAATATGCGGATATAAGCTTAGAGACAGGAGATCATTCAATAAATATTCTAGAACTGTATCTCGGCTTGGTGCAAGAAGTCCCTGCAAATCGTACGGATTATTATCAAAAAATCAGCATGATTTATGAGCTGAATGGAAATGAAAACGAAGCCCGTCGATTTAGGTCCTTTGCCGAACAATCTCAGCAAAAGAGCTGATCAGATGGCAATATCAAGTCAGGGTTAATCAACAATCCCGCTGGCCAGGATCTTTTCCCCGGACGAATCCACACCCGGATTAAACGCGAGATAATAGGTCCCCGCAT
>DAOVUP010000127.1 GCA_030632525.1 Desulfobacteraceae bacterium
AACCTCGTTAGAAACATCAGTAATCAGTTCCAGTTTAGGGTTCAAGTTTCAAGTACCCAATACCCAGAACCCAGCATGGGGAAGGCAAGCTTTTTTATAGTACCATGACACATCGGGCAAGGCAATCCGGTTTCTGTTCAAAATCAAAATGAATTCCCTTGACCGTTCGGTTGCAGTTACTCTATATTTCAGTGCAATAGTAAAATCGGCACAAAATTGACGTGGGGATCTCTATTTGAGTGACCCTCGGACTTGATTATTCACTACAAATATACGGAGGTTCAACATGGATGCTTTTTTAGAAGACGGGCCCAAAAACCCGCTTAAAATTCAGGACAATACTTTCAGAGACGGCCATCAGTCATTATTAGCCACAAGGATGAGGACTGAGGACATGATTCCCATTGCCGAAAAGATGGACACCGTGGGGTTCTGGGCCATGGAGGTATGGGGAGGGGCAACCTTTGATACCATGCACCGTTTTTTGGGAGAAGATCCTTTTGAACGGATACGGACCTTGAAAAAATATATTAAGAATACCCCTTTTTCCATGCTCTTGAGGGGACAGAATGTTGTAGGGTATCGGAATTACGCGGATGATGTGGCCAGGTTATTCGTGGATAAGTCGTGTGAGGCCGGCATGGATGTCTTTCGAGTCTTCGATGCGCTCAATGATTTCCGCAATTTTCAGACCGTTGTGGAGCGGATCAAGGCCAATGGCAAGCACTTCCAGGGCACCATCTGCTACTCTCTGACCGAAAGACGTATGGGTGGCGATGTGTTTAACTTGGAATTTTATATCAACAAGGGGAAAGAGATCCAGGACATGGGGGCCGACACCCTCTGTCTGAAGGATATGGCAGGTATCATGGCCCCATTTGATATTGCCAAGATCATTACAGCCCTCAAGAAAGAGATCACCATCCCAATTCATCTCCACACCCACTATACAAGCGGTATGGCCTCAATGATCTATTTAGAAGCCATAAAGGCCGGGGTGGATATCGTGGATACCTGCCTGGCCCCCTTTGCGCTGAGGACCTCACAGCCTGCCATTGAGCCCATAGTTGCAACTCTTTACGAGACCACTCGGGATACGGGATTTGACCTGAGCCTCCTGCTGGAATTAGGGGATTATATGGAGAGCATCGCACCCAAGTACCGGGACTATTTAGCAAAGAATAAGATGTCGGTGATAGATACAGGGGTCCTGGCCCATCAGGTACCCGGCGGTATGATCTCCAATCTGGTGAGCCAGCTTACCGAGGCAAAGGCCTTAGACAGGTTGCCGGAAGTTTATAAAGAGGTAGCGGTGGTCAGGAAGGAACTGGGCATGCCCCCACTCGTTACACCCACCAGCCAGATCGTAGGGGTTCAGGCCGTGCTCAACGTCCTGTTTGGCAGATACAAGATGGTCACAAATGAGGTCAAGGATCTGGCCTATGGTCTATATGGCAAGACACCTGTACCGGTAGATCCGGAGGTCCGGAAAAAGGTGCTGAAAGGATATAAGCGTGGTGAAACCCCGGTAACCGGCCGCGCTGCCGATTATTTAGAGCCTGAATTAGAAGAAGACAGAAAGAAGATAGGAGACCTGGCCAAAGACGATTATGACCTTCTCATCTACGCCCTATATCCAACCTCGGGAGAGCAGTTCCTCAAATGGAAGTATGGCTTAGAAGAGAGACCCCCCGCGGTCAAGCCAAAGACATTGGAGGATATTCGGAAAGAGGATGAGGCAATGGCCGCAGCAATAGAGCAGGTGTGCAAGACCATGTGACCGTTGTAACTTCACAGGTTCCCCCCGCCACAGGCGGGGGATCTTCGACAAGGTTCATGGTTCTATGTTTTCAATTCGAAGTCCACGAGGGCCGATGGTGGATTGGCAGCAAAGGAGAACGATTGTTTGTGACGCTTGAAGGGATAGAGGGGTGCGGAAAGTCTACTCAGGCCAGACGGCTTGTGGATAGACTTGAGGGAGGAGGAGTTTCATCCGTCCTTACCTTAGAGCCGGGGGGGACTCCCATAGGGAAGGAGATCCGGCGTATCCTTCTGGACTCTAAAAATCAGGATCTGTCACCTTTATCCGAACTCTTGCTCTATGAGGCGGACAGGGTGTTGCATATGGAGATGGTGATCAAACCGGCCCTTGTCAGGAAAAAATGGGTTGTGTGTGACCGTTTTTTTGACGCGACCACTGCCTACCAGGGCTATGCTCGGGGGCAGGACAGTGAGCTTATCAAATTGCTGAATGAAAAGGCCTCTCTTGGCATCCGGCCAGACATTACATTCCTGATTGACTGCCCCGTAGAGGTTGGGCTGGATCGGGCGCTGAAACGAAACAAAATCATGCAACAGGATGGCCAGGACCGGTTTGAAAAGGAAGAGATGAATTTCCACACGGCTGTGCGGGAAGGGTATCTTTCTATCGCAAGAAATGAACCTGCACGATTCGTGGTGGTGGATGGCACCCTTGGGGAGGATGAGTTAGAAGAGGCAATTTTCTCGCACATTCGACCTTATTTAGGAAAGAAAAGTGCCTAAAATGCCTAAAATTAAAGATTGTATCTGAGAGTTTTAAAAAAGGTCGGTAACAGCGGGCAGGCCTTTATGAAGCTAGTCTCTTTAAAAAGTCACGAAGTTCCTTAACTTCCCCGCTGCAAACGGGATAAATAGGCATTTTAAACTTTAGGCACTTATATTAACCTATGCTTTTTTCAGAGATAATAGGCCAGGAAAAGGCCAAGCGGTTTTTGAAACGTGTAATGGCTGAGGAGAGGATCCCCCATGCCTATCTTTTTACAGGGATTCCAGGGATAGGGAAGACGAGCATGGCTAAGGCCTTGACAATGGCCTTGAATTGCTATGAACCAACAGATTTTGATGGTTGTGGCCAGTGTCTCTCCTGTCGTCAGTTATTGGGAGGAAACTTTCCTGACTTCATACACATCAAACCGGATGGGCAAAACATAAAAATCGAGCAGATTCGAGATTTAAACCGGAGGCTGAGCTTTGCCCCGGTGTCAGCTAAGCACAGGGTGTGCGTGGTTCAGCAGGCCGAGGCGATGACCGGTGAAGCAGCCAATTCTTTTCTTAAGACATTGGAAGAACCACCCCCCGGCAATATCCTGATCCTTAATGCGAGAGAGCCGCGCGACCTGTTGCCCACGATAGTGTCCCGGTGCCAAAGGGTCCCTTTTCAGCCTCTGCCCGTTCAGGCGATGACTGATTGGCTTATCAAAGAAAAGGATATAGACGGACAAAGAGCGACAATCGCAGCAAAGGGATCTTCCGGGAGTTTGGGAAGCGCTCTAAGAATGTGCGAAGAGGTTTTTTTAAAAATAAGAGAGGAGTGGCTCTCAATGCTCCTGAAATTACCTCGGTTTTCAAAGGGAGAGGCGCTGGAAATGGCCTTTGAATCGGCAAGCAGAAATAGGCGGGGAGGGGTAGGTAGTTTTGACGCCGAGGAACCCGGCCTATTGGAGATGTTAGCCGTCTGGGGGTGCTGGTACAGGGATCTTCTGTTAGTGAAGGTTGGTGGACCTGTACACCTGATTATTAATGTGGATTTTTCAGATAAGTTTAGAAAACTCGCTGGAAACTTTAAGAAAGCCAATCTGATAGAGAGTCTTTTTGTGGTGAACCAGGCCATAAAGGACCTGCGCAGGATGCGCAATGCCGCACTGGTAATGGAGCATGTGGTCCTTAAACTCCAGAGACTTGCGGGGACTGGGTATTAGGTATTGGGTAACGGGTACTGGGTATTGGGGGATTGTTTGATCAGAATTTGTCTGAAATATTTATATATTGTTGCCTTTTGTCAAGGTTATTTAAGATGAGCAAAATAGTTGGTATTCAATTCAGAAATCGTGGAAAGGCGTATGACTTTGCCTCGGGCCACTTTGTTCTTAAAAAAGGGGACAAGGTAATGGTGGTAACAGAGAATGGACCTGCCATCGGCTGCGTTTGCACAAAACCTCAAAACAGGGCGGAGGGCGGACCAAATCGGAAACTTAAAACAATCTTTCGTCTGGCTACCAAAGAAGAGATTGATAGTTATGAAAAGGGTTGCAACTTAGAAGGGCAAGTATATGAATATTGCCACCTAAAAGTGAAGGAACGATCTCTGCCCATGTGTCTTGTATCGGTGGAAAGGCGCTTTGACGGCAGCAAAGTTATTGTCTATTTTACCGCTGACGGAAGGGTGGATTTCAGGCAATTAGTAAAAGACCTGGTAGGCAAATTCAAAACCAGGATTGAGATGAGACAGATCGGGGTCCGCCACCAGGCAAAGATGGTAGGTGGGTTGGGGAGCTGCGGACGTGCCTTATGTTGTTCTGCTTTTCTCAACAACTTTGACCCGGTAACCATAAAGATGGCCAAAAAACAAAACATCTCCCTCAATCCTAACAAAATATCCGGGATGTGCGGCAGGCTCATGTGTTGTCTCTCTTACGAATATGATAATTATGCCAAGATCAAGAAAAGGCTCCCCAAGATCGGCAAGAGGGTTATGACAAAAGAGGGAGAAGGGAAGATCATCCGTCAGAACGTATTAAAAGAAACCCTGACAGTGGCCCTCGATTCAGGAAATGAAATTGAGGTACAGGCCAAAGATTTCTCCCGGGATCCCGGGTTACAAAGGGAGAAAGCCCGTTCAAAAAAGAGTACCCGTTCACGGGGTCGGAATAAAAAGTAGGTAGTCAACGAGGTCTGGAAAGGAGTAACCATTCAAAAACATTGTCCAAACAATTCTACGTAACAACACCTATATATTATGTGAATGCAGAACCTCATATGGGGCATGCCTATTCGACCATTGTCGCTGATGTCTTAAACAGGTTTCATATGATTTCCTCCATGGAAACGTTTTTCCTCACAGGGACAGATGAACATGGGGACAAGATCGTTGCGGCCGCTGAAGAGTCCGGCCAATCCCCCAAGGAATACGTTGATCGGATCAGCGGAATGTTCAGGAGCCTGTGGCCCAAACTGAATATTTCATACGACCAGTTCATTCGAACCACGGATCAGTATCACCAGGAAACTGTGAGATTAATCCTGAGCCAAGTCAAAGAAAAGGGGGATATTTACTTCAGCGAGTATGAGGGGCTTTATTGCCTTGGCTGCGAACGTTTTTATACTGATAGAGAGCTGGTAGACGGGAAATGTCCTGACCACCAGACCAAACCTAAAGTAATCAAGGAAGCCAACTATTTTTTTCGGATGAGCAACTATCAGGATTGGCTTGTCGAGCATATCAACCAGCATCCGGATTTCATAAGACCGGAAAGGTACAGGAACGAAGTCCTCTCATTCTTAGCCGAACCCCTGGAAGACCTTTGCATATCCCGGCCCAAGTCCAGGCTAAAATGGGGGATTACCCTTCCATTTGATGACGATTTCGTTACCTACGTCTGGTTTGACGCGCTCATCAACTATGTGTCGGCCTTAGGATATCCGGAAGGCGATCAATTCAAGAAGTTCTGGCCCAGTGCCCAGCATGTTATTGCTAAAGATATTTTAAAGCCACATGGCATATACTGGCCCTGCATGCTCAAATCGGCCGGGATCGAACCTTATCAGCATCTCAACGTCCATGGATACTGGAACCTGAGTCAGGGAAAGATG
>DAOVUP010000170.1 GCA_030632525.1 Desulfobacteraceae bacterium
ATTTAAAAAAACTATCTTAAATAAAGACGGAGCGAAGCGACTTCCACAAATATTCAATTTTCAATATCCAATAGTCAATTCCGGCTTCGCCGGGTTAGGGCACTGGAATGGTATCCAGGACTTTCCGAACAATGTCATCGCTCGTTAACGCCTCTGCCTCTGCCTCATAGGTGATGCTGACACGATGCCTGAGCACGTCCATGGCAATGGACTTGACATCTTCCGGGGTGACGTATCCACGGCCCTGAAGGAATGCTAAAGATTTGCTCGCCGTCTTGAGGTTGATAGTTGCCCTGGGTGAAGCGCCGTTCTGGATGTACGGTTTAAGGTCAAGTCCATAGGTCTCGGGATCGCGTGTTGCATACACCAGACTCACGATATAGTCCTTGACCTTTTCGTCCATGTATATGGTGTTTACCACTTGGCGCGCCCTGATGATGTCCTCTGCCTGAACAACTTGATTCACCTGAATGGTTTGATCCATGGTTTCAACCACGTCTAAAATAATCCGTTCCTCAGAGACCGAAGGGTAGGTAATAATTACCTTTAACATAAACCGGTCTACCTGGGCCTCGGGCAGGGGATAGGTGCCCTCCTGCTCAATGGGATTTTGCGTGGCCATCACTAAAAATGGGTTGGGGAGTGGATAGCTCTTCTCTCCAATAGTTACCTGTCTCTCCTGCATTGCCTCTAACAAGGCGCTCTGGACCTTTGCAGGTGCCCTGTTGATCTCGTCTGCCAGGAGCAGGTTGGTAAACACAGGTCCGTGTTTGATTACAAATGAGACATCCTTCGGGTTGTAGATCTCAGTTCCAATGATATCAGCAGGCAACATGTCTGGTGTGAATTGAATCCTCCTGAATCCGGTCTGAATTGCTGAGGCTAATGTCTTAAGGGCTAATGTTTTGGCTAAACCAGGCACACCCTCAAGAAGGATATGGCCATTGGAGAGAAGTCCTACTAAGAGGCGGTCAATAAGATATTTCTGGCCGACGATCACACGGCCCATCTCCTGCTCCAAGGGCCTCACCCATGCCGAGGCCTTGTGCACGGAATCGCTAATTGTCTGAATACTGGTAAACTGGGGCGCTGCTGGTTTGGTGTCGCTGCCTGTTGGGTTTGATTGAGGTTGATAATTCCCCAATCCTCTCTCTTGAAACTGTTCTGATGTTTGAATGTTCATGATCTCTCCTTTCTTTGAATGTCTCATTATGAGTGGGTGGCCTAAAAAGGCCTTTCCCTTTGAGGTTGAAGAGAAAATAACATACAAGTCTTGCAACAACCTTTCCGGAACATTACAAGTTGGTAATGCTTGAGAAATTGAATATTGGATATTGACGATTGCTGGAGCGAAGCGGAAATCCCGCCTTGGCCAGAGTACGGCTGGGAAGATTAGGAGCTGTAAGGGCTGGGGTTTTGGAAGGGGATTTCAGATGTAAACTATTAAAATGTTTGAGGCCCTATATTATAGCCCAAAAGTGGTTTACAACTTTTTTCGGCAGGGCTATAAGAATGGTAAACAAATTTTCGCGCATTTTGAGCACATATTTATTCATAAGGTGAGACCTTTGAAAAATGCTCAATTTCGTTCAAAGTCAAGGCGCGTGAGGATTTTAACCACAGGAATATATTAAATATTTCGAGGATTAAAATCTGAACGCAACACAGAAATTGGGCGAAAGGGGGCGTTTTTCAAAGGTCTCAAGGTTCTAACGGACATTACCGGTAATCTCATATGCGAATTGTACTTGTACATCCGGCCGGATCAAACTGGGTGCCAGGCAAAAAGGATGTCACGGCAACTGCGAACCGGATGGCTCCTCTCGGTCTTCTCTCCATTGCCGCCTATCTTGAACATGAGGGGCATGAGGTATTTGTCCATGACTGCTTAGGCCCCAAGGCGCCGGGCAGCAATGAGACTAATGCCGGGATTATCATTGGTTACAACCCTCATCTGGTGGGTTTTTCTGCGACTACCTCTGGGTTTTTGGACGGATACGATCTTGCAACCCGGGTCAAGACTGTTCGCCCTCAAATTAAAATCGTTTTTGGGGGGGTTCATATTTCTGCAATGGGTTCCGTGCTCCTGGATCAGTTCGAGCATATCGATTATCTCTGTATGGGGGAGGGAGAAACCACCTTAGCCGAGCTTGCCTCTGGGGAGGATCCGGCCCTTATCTCCGGGCTTGTATGGAGGGATCAGGAGGAGTCGGTGGCAAATCCCGGACGGCCCCACATACCTGATTTAGACGACCTTCCTTTTCCTTCATATGAAAAGCTGAACCACTTTCCAACGGGCTATACCCTCCCTCTGTTCAGCTATATTTTATCACCGGGCGCAACTATGGTCACAAGTCGTGGCTGCCCCTATCAATGTTCATTCTGTGACCGATCGGTCTTCAAGCGGGACTATCGCTATAATTCGGCTGAGTATGTCTATGAGCATATGAGGTACCTGAAAGAGCGTTTTGGGGTCCGCCATATCAACATCTATGACGACCTGTTTACGGCCCACCGAAGTCGTATCACCGAGCTTTGCGGCCTTTTGATTGACAAACCCCTTGGCATGCAATTCAACTGTGCGGTACGTGCGGGGCACTGTGATGACGAACTTCTGGAGATGCTAAAAAGCGCGGGTTTCCTGCAGCTTTCATTAGGTATTGAAACAGGAGATTCGGAGTTAATGAAAACCCACAAGCCAGGTGTTGATCTTGATGAGGTCCGCGATACCGTCAAGCGTATTCAGGAAAAAGGCCTAAGGGCAAAAGGGCTTTTTATGATGGGTCTTCCCGGAGACACACGTGAGTCAATTCAAAAGACAAGCGATTTTGCCATTTCCCTGGGGCTGGATGATATGAATATGTCCAAGTTCACACCTTTTTATGGCGCTCCGGTGTGGGCTTCCATATTTGAGGAGGGAATCTTTGATTATGACTGGCGTAAGATGAATTGCCTGAACTTCGTGTTTATTCCAAAAGGGATAGGATCGAAAGATGAGCTTGACCAGCTCTATAACAGACACGTTAAGCGGTTTTACACAGATCCCGACTGGCGCAGGAGATTCCGAAAGCGCACCTGGGAGCACAGGAGAAGCATTATCTACTTCCTCAGGCATCTTCCCACCTTTCTTGCGGCCAAACGGAATTTTGAGCCAGAAAAGAATTAATGCGATGTCTCAAGGAGCGTCACCGCTTTTTCATGGGCGGTCCGCAGGCTTTCTTCCACCTGTCGACAATAGCGATCCATCTCTTCTGGGCCTGTTTTTTTCGGGAATGAAATCGGCTTATCGATAAAGATAATCTGGCGGGAGAAGGGGAAGGGGAGATAGACCTGGTTCCATGCCTTTTTGAACACAAACCTGCGTGTTGTTGCTACTCCCGCCGGAAACAGGGGCACGCCCGTCTTCTGGACAAGCCTGATGATGCCAGGCTTGCAGACGCCACGGGGCCCTTGTGGGCCGTCAACCGCCAGGGCAACCGTATAGCCTTCCTTAACCGCTTTGATCAGGGCTATCAATCCTCCCACTGCCCCCCTTGTGGATGAACCGCGTGTTACCCTGTAGCCTAAGGCGCGTGTTCCCCTTGCCATGATTTCTCCGTCCTTGGAGTGGCTTACCAGAATAGTAGGGGTTATATGGCCAAAATGGGTTACCAAGGCAAGTTCATCGCCATGCCAGTGGGCAAAGCCACACGTGATAGCTTGGGTCTGCTCCATACCGACAACCCTTGTTCGCACTAAGCCTGACCAGAATTTCAATACATTTGCGGCCAACACGGGCCAATGTCTGTCAAACCATTGTCTGTAAAAGGATGTGGTCATGGTAGTAAGGTTTAAGTGCCTAAAGTGATCTAAAGTGACTAAAGTACCCCAAGTGAGACCTTTCTGTGGAAGTGGGATAGAGGAGATTAATCACCCGGGATCCAGTAAGTTCCTTCTTTTAGCAGACCTATTTTTATAATCTTACCGAATTCAATTGGCGCTGGCAACAGAGTAACCTCTCTCCAAGAGAGAGTGGTGCTCAGACACGTTCCTTGTTCATGCTTCAACTCAATTTCCATATACGCTTCCGTATGATTAAGACCCACAACTCGCATATTGACTTGAGCTAAATAGGCCCCATTTTCTTTATCGGGAAAGAGATCAATTGTCCAGCCCGGTATGGTAAGATATATCTTTTTGGCCTTTTCGTCAGGTTCAGGCGAAAAAAGTAAGGGGGTGGAAGTCTTTAATCCTTCAAGGAACACCTGTCCGTCAGGACCAATTTTGGCCGGAACAAAATTCTCGATTCCAAGAAGTTCGGCAACAAAACGGTTCCTGGGATGTCTTAAAGTATCTTCAGGATTTCCTTCCTGAATAATCGCTCCGTCCTTCATAATTATGAGTCTGTCGGCCAAGAAGAAGGCCTCGCTAAGGTCATGGGTAATGTGCAGGATGCTGACCCCTATCTCGCCATGGATCCGTTTCAATTCGCGGCGAAGCCTGTCTTTTGTCAGGCGGTCTAATGCGCTCAGGGGTTCATCCAACAGCAGCATATAGGGCTTGAGAATCAGGGCGCGGGCCAGGGCAACACGCTGGCGTTCACCTCCGGAGAGGAGCCGCGGCCTTCGATTCAGTATATGATCTATGTCTAAGAAATGTGCCATCTCAGAGACTGCATTGCGAACGTCTCGATCGGTTTC
>DAOVUP010000088.1 GCA_030632525.1 Desulfobacteraceae bacterium
ATTCAGGGGCTGGATCCGAGGCCTGGCAGGGTTTACTTGAATGAGGAGATCATCTACATCACACCCGATATTTATGTCTTCAAAGTGGGTGATGATTATGAAATTGTGCAAAATGAAGACGGATTACCCAAATTGAGGATAAATAGTTATTATAAAAAAATTTTACAGAACAAAGGCGCTTTATCGGAGGACACAAATGAGTACATTCAAGAAAAGCTGAGATCCGCAGCCTGGTTGATAAAGAGTATCAACCAGCGTCAAAGGACCTTATTTCGGGTAACAGAGAGTATTGTCAGCTTTCAGAGAGAATTTCTTGACAAGGGTATTACTCATCTCAAGCCCCTCGTCCTTCGTAACGTGGCTGAAGACATCGAAATGCACGAGTCCACTGTCAGCAGGGTAACTACAAACAAATATGTTTATACGCCACAAGGTCTTTTTGAGCTTAAATTCTTTTTTAACAGTTCTATCAGGAGGCTTGACGGAGATGCCCTTGCATCTGAAAGCGTAAAAGAACATATCCGCAATATCATAAAAAAAGAAGACAAAGCCAAGCCCCACAGCGACAAAGAGATTGAAAAAATGATGAAGCGACTTAATATTAACGTTGCCCGTCGTACAGTTGCTAAATATCGAGAGTCAATGGCAATCCTTCCGTCGAGAAAGCGCAAGGATCCGTTGTTGAAGTTAACCTCATTAGAAATTTGACGTATTGGAATGTGTCGCTTTTATGGGAATTTGGAGGTTATTCTTAGGATGACCCTGGCCATGTTTCGAACGGGGTAAGCCTTTGACAAACGGGCATCTATTGCCTTACATTTACCATCTGGAGGAAGCTTTATGGATATTACGGTAACATTTAGACACACAGAGCCCATAGAGAGTCTAAGGGCATACGCAGAGGAGAAAGTGTCGAAGATTAAGAAATACTTGGACGTTCCCCTGGATGCTCACATTGTATTGACAGTTGAAAAATTCAGACATATAGCAGACGTGTCTCTCAGAGTAAACGGAACCCCAATAAAGGCGGTCGAAGAGACTGGGGATATGTATTCGGCCATTGACCAGGTTATGGATAAGATTGAGAACCGGGTCAAGAAACATATCTCCAAGATAAGAAACCATCGGCAGGAAAACGCAAAGGGTGAAGCGGATTCAGTTAACGATGAGGCGAATGACACCACTGAAGTAGCTCAGGATGGGCCCGTAATTGAAGTCAAAAACATGGTTGCCAAACCGATGGATCCGGAAGAAGCAGCCATGCAGCTCAATTTGTTGAAACAGGACTTCCTGGTTTTTAGAAATGCCAAATCAAGAGAAATTAATGTTATTTACAATCTGGCTAACGGCAATCTCGGACTGATCATGCCAGGCTGATTATTGCCAGAACAAAATATCATATTCTGGCCTCCGGGCCGCAAATTTTTCCACAATTGCCAGTAAAAAAGCTTTTTGCTGGCGCATCATTATTTGATTAGCTGGTTATGCGATGAAACTTTCTGACATTATAGAAATTGATAATATTGTACCTGAGCTTAGCGCTAAGGATAAAAAGGGCGTTTTGGGAGAATTAGCTGAAGTCATTTCTACGCATGATCCAAGCATAGACAAAGGGCTGATTGTCAAGGTCCTTGTCGAGAGGGAGCACCTTGGGAGCACAGGCATAGGTGACGGTGTTGCCATTCCTCACGGCAAGCTAAACTGTGTCAGGCATCCTATTATATCATTCGGGAGGAGTAAAGAGGGCCTTGATTTCGATTCTATGGATGGGCAGCCTGCTTACCTCTTCTTTCTTCTTTTAGCCCCTGAGAATTCATCCAGTGTCCACTTGCAGATTCTTACCAAGATAGCAAGAATATTGAAAAGCAGCTCTTTCCGGAAAGAGCTGCTGAGGGCCCAGACTAAAGAAGAGCTTTACCAAACGATTATTCAATCTGATGGAGAGGCTTAACTGCTCCTGTGAAACTAATCGAAATTCTATTTATAGGGGTTTAACCATTTAGCGAGGTTTGCATTTTGCCAATGATTGGATTATTAATTATCTCTCACTGTGATCTGGGAAAGGAATTTCTGAATGCCGCTGAACTCATTATGGGAAGGCTGGAAGCAGCTGATTCTATTTCCATTACCCAGACAACGGAGAGTAAAGAAATACTTAAAGAGATTTCCGAAAAGATAAATGCCCTTGACCAGGGGCAGGGGGTTTTAGTGCTTACCGATATGTTTGGCGGCACTCCTTCCAATTTAAGTCTTTCTTTTCTAAATGAGGAGATGGTCGAGGTATTGACAGGAGTTAACCTCCCGATGGTTATTTCCGTTGCCAAGGACCGGGATCGTCTGACATTAAGCGATTTAGGTGAAAAGGCCCAGCAGGCAGGCAAACAGAGCATCACTTTAGCCGGAAAATTGCTGAAGACCTCATGAGGTCCCTTCTAAAAGTAACCGGGGAGAATTTTCCGACATTTCAGAAGGATATATTAGAGATTGAAAGAACTTCTTTCCCTTCTCCCTGGGATTTTAATTCTTTTTCAAATGAGATTGATCGATCGATTTCTTATTTATGGGTATCTCTAATTGATGAAGTGTTAGGAGGATATATCTGCTTTTGGATTTTCGCAAATGAGATCCATTTGATGAATGTAGCCGTTCATCCTGAGAAGCGTGGGAAAGGTCTGGGGGAAGGGTTATTGTATAAAATGATTGAGGTTGGGATCTCTAAAGGGGCTAAAACAGCGTGGTTAGAGGTCAGACCCTCAAACCTCGAGGCGAGATCTCTTTATGATAAAGCAGGTTTTAATGAGGTGGGGTTTAGGCCTCGTTATTATAAAGAAACGAATGAGGATGCCATTATTATGTCCTTGCCTCTTCTGAGTGCCTAAAGGGCCTAAAGTTTGAAGTGCCTATTTATCCCGCTTGCAGCGGGGAAGTTAAGGAACTTCGTGACTTTTCTATGGTGCCACTACAGGGGAAGTGCTTTAGGCCTATTATTTATTGGTTATTAAATAAATTCAGCATGAAGAAACGATATAACAATAAGGAGGTATGAGATGTCTTTAAAAGTGGGTATAAACGGCTTTGGACGTATCGGCAGGATGATTTTCAGGGCTGGAATCAATAATCCAGCAATTGAATTTGTGGGCATAAATGATCTCACTGACCCTGCAACTTTAGCCCATCTGTTAAAATACGACTCCGTCCATGGCGTTCTTGGCGCCGAGGTTTCAAGCACGGATAATGCCCTTATTGTTGACGGGAAAGAGATTAAGATATTCTCAGAAAGGGACCCTGCGAATCTGCCGTGGGGCGATCTCGGCGTTGAAACTGTATTTGAGTGCACCGGCCTTTTTAGAGACAGGGAGAAGGCTTCAGGGCATTTAGCGGCCGGGGCCAAGAAGGTGATCATTTCAGCGCCAGCCAAAGGGCCTGATCTCACGGTTGTTATGGGGGTGAACCAGCACGACTACGATGCCAAAAAACATCATATTGTTTCCAACGCCTCATGCACAACCAATTGTCTTGCTCCTCCCTGCAAGGTCCTCTTAGATCATTTTGGGATTAAAAAGGGGTTAATGACAACCACCCATTCTTACACCGGGGATCAACGGATCCTGGATTTCCCACACAAGGATTTAAGGAGGGCAAGGGCCGCAGCGCTTTCCATGATACCAACAACGACCGGAGCAGCAAAGGCTGTCGCCCTGGTTCTTCCACAATTAGAAGGTAAATTGAATGGTATGGCAATCCGTGTGCCCACCCCTAATGTGTCGGTTATAGACCTTGTTGCACAGTTGGAAAAACCGGTCACGGCCGAGGAAATCAACAATGCCATGAAAGAAGCTGCCGGAACCTATCTCAAAGGGATCCTGGCCGTTAGCGAAGAGCCCCTGGTTTCCATTGATTTCAACGGCACCGCTGTTTCGTCGACCATAGACGGGCCTTCCACCATGGCCATTGGGGATATGGTCAAGGTCCTTGCCTGGTATGATAACGAGTTTGGTTATGCCAGCCGGATGGTAGATTTGGGTGTTTTTATGGCCGATAATTGATGGTCTCGTAAAAAGTACAATTTGCCACAGAGCGCACAGAGAACACAGAGATAACTATCTGTAATGACAGTATTCTAATTTCCTCAGAAATGATGAAAATGTGACTTTGTTGACTCTTTACCTAAGTGTTTCGTCGCTTCGCTACTGTGTTTAGTGACTTACTGATTATTTCCTTCGAAAAAACAAGGCCGTTTATGCGGCTTGGTTTTAAACTTTTCTAAATCTTTGCGTCTTTGCGCCTTTGCGTGAGACCTTTTCAATTCCGGTTTGTCCGGGTTAGGTAAATTAACAAATGTTTGAAAGAAAACCGATGATTGCAGGCAATTGGAAGATGAACCTGAGCCTTACTGGCGCAGTTGAACTCGTTAAGACTGTAGCGGATGGGATTAAGGGTATTGAGGGAGTAGAAGCTTTAGTGGCGCCTCCCTTCACCCATATGGCGCATGTCAGGAAAGCCATAGGAAATTCCAAGATCTTTTTAGCCGGACAAAATATGCACTGGGAAGCGAGTGGGGCTTACACAGGGGAGATATCTGGAAGGATGCTTCAGGAGGCAACATGTACCCATGTGATTTTAGGCCATTCTGAAAGACGACTTATTTTTGGAGAAACGAGCGAAAATATTGATCTTAAGGTCAAGGCCGCAACATTCCTGGGCCTGATCCCCATTGTGTGTGTTGGGGAGACACTTGAGCAACGAGAGGCCGACCAGACCTTCGAGGTGATTAAAACGCAACTGGATTTGTCATTACATAACTTCAAGGCGGATGAATTGATGCGGCCTTCCACTATCCTGGCATACGAGCCTGTATGGGCTATCGGAACCGGCCGCACCGCGACACCCGGTCAGGCCCAGGAAGTTCATCAATTTATCCGGGAATGGATAGAGAAGAACTTCAATACAGGGACTGCGGCTCAGGTACGGATTCTGTACGGCGGCAGTGTAAAGCCTGAAAATATTGTCGATCTCATGTCAGAACCGGATATCGATGGAGCGCTTGTGGGTGGTGCGAGCCTAAAGGGAGATTCATTCGCTCAGATCATTCGTTATAAAGAGGAGTAAAGGATCAGTTTTTTATTGCAAAAAAAGAATCATTCAGGTAATATATAATGTTTACCGAGTAGTTGAGTGAAACCTAACTAACGAAGTTCCAACATTATAAAATTCTGCGCAGTTCATAAAAAGAGACCTTTGAAAAATGCTCAATTTTGGCCAAGGCCAAGGAAGGCGAGGATTAAAATCTGAGCCTGACGCTGAGATTGGACAGATAAGCGTAGCCTTCGAAAGGGGACGTTTTGCAAAGGTTTCGAAAAGAGGCTTGTAGATGACACCTATTATAATCATTCTTCATGTTGTTGTATGTGTGGCTTTAATTCTGATTGTGCTTCTTCAGAAGGGGAAGGGCGCTGGCATGGGGGCAGCTTTTGGTGGGTCCAGCCAGACCGTTTTCGGGAGCGCTGGAGCAACGACCTTTCTCCACAAGGTAACTACAATAATAGCAGTAGTATTCATGCTGACTTCTCTCGGTCTTTCTTTTCTCTTTGGAAGAGGAGCCACCACCTCCATCATGGAGGATGTTACACCGTCAGGAGTCCCTGCAGCTCAAACCAGTGCAGCGCCGGTGCAGACCGGTGTGCCCCCAGACAAGAATTGATACAGAGGAAATCCTTGCCGAAGTGGTGGAATTTGGTAGACACGCTATCTTGAGGGGGTAGTGGGTTACAGCCCGTGCGGGTTCAAGTCCCGCCTTCGGCACCATAACAAAATCAAATACTTATCTGAATAAGCCCTTTTCCGAAAGGGCTTATTTTTTGGCAGTTCCGTAAGATGCAAGGCACTTGACTCTCTTAAGCCCTAAATGCCACTTGGTTAATTCACTAAAGGTCATCTTAGCATCGGGTTTCATTCTTTGAAATCCCCCAAAATATCATCAACCATTTCATCGACTTGATTGTGCTCTACCTTAAAAGACTTAAAGTATTCATCCATCCACTCACGCTTAATTAAAATGGTACGCCTAATACGGCTATGCGGTAGGCCTTCTTTCAAAAGTTTCCTCAACGTCGCCTCGCTCAAGCCACAGTATTTGCTGGCCTGTTTTACTTTAAACCATTCCTGCATCGGCCAATTCCTCCCTTCTGTCGTTTCTTCGGACCTGTTTGTAGAATAAGTTATCTTAGGGTTCTGCATACGGTTGGCAACGGCCAAATTTGTGGTTAATACCCGATGGCCATAGTAGCATACCCCGCCCCAAGATGGAAGCAGGGGAGGGCAGTTTACAGGGTGTTTTTGTTCTGGTTTATCTGAAGAATCACTTTTAGGAAGGACTTGTTTTTTGGCGTCCTGGAAAATCATTCAGGTTTATCTAAGGTCTTTGAGAAGTTACTCTGAGACCCGTTGACCCACCAGTCTGTATTCTTATCGAACCACCAGGCATCACGATCTGATACAAGTATCTCCTGTGCCAATTTTCTTCCGCTTTCGGTAAGCAACCTCTTCACTGCAAATGACAGCCATTCCTTTGCATGCGGGTTTCCTAAGTCAAGCTGTTCCTTCAGTTCAAGGATTAGATCAAGCTGATCCGCATCCTTCG
>DAOVUP010000173.1 GCA_030632525.1 Desulfobacteraceae bacterium
TAACCCGGCGAAGCCGGAATTGCGAATTTAGGAATTGAGGGGTTTAGGAATTGAAAATAATACCCTCAACCTAACTTGGATAAGTGTGAACCAAAATCCTACCCAAACATGATGGGATTTTGAAATTTAGGTGCTAAAATGGAGGTAACGCTATGTTTGGTATAGGCATGCCGGAATTGATTATTATTTTGATCATTATCCTGATCATTTTCGGGGCAGGCAAACTGCCCGAAATAGGGAGTGGGATAGGCAAGGGGATCAAGAATTTCAAAAAGGCCACTAACGAACCAAAGGATGAAATTTCAGCTCCCGACGAGAACGACAAAAAAACGGAGAGTGAGGTTTGATACGTTCGTAAAAAGTCTTTTTTACGGGCAATTGCGGATTAAGGAATTTAGGCCCGGGGGAAATAGAAAAAACAGGGGCATTTCACGGGATAAAAATCGCTAATTATTGTAAGCAGTTAACCCTAAAGATAGTATTTTTTCAATAAGTCCGGGTTGCTAATTTTAGATTAATTCTAACTCGGCAAGTGTTTATTCACCACAAAGTGCACGAAGAAACACGAAATTACTGTATTTTATTGGATTTCTTCGTGGTGAAATAATCAGAATGGATATTCGCACGCAGTGCTAAAACGGAATATCGTCCTCTGGAATGTTTATCGGCTCTTCAGTGGGAAACCTTTCCTCTGTTGATTCTGCCCTTCCCCCTTTCCCTCCAGCTCCTAAAATCCGCACTAATTGAGCAACTATTTCAGTGGTCCACCGCTTGTTGCCGTCCTGACCTTCCCATGACCTTGTCTGCAACCTTCCTTCCACATAGACTTGGCTTCCCTTGTGAAGAGAATTGCCGCACATCTGTCCAAGTTTATCCCACGCCACAATCCTGTGCCATTCGGTACGTTCTTGTTTTTCACCACTGTTCTTATCTTTCCATTCTTCCGAAGTAGCAATACTGAAATTAGCCACCGTACTGCCGCTGGGGATCTGCTTGACCTCCGGGTCGTTACCCAGTCTTCCAAGTAAGATAACCTTGTTGACCCCGTCCTGCGGGGTTGCGTCTTGTGCAGAATCAGACCCATCGGAAAATTGTTCGCTCTGACCCCTGTCTGCCGAACCTAACATCTGCATATTTTGGGCGATTACCTCAGTGGTCCATCGCTTGTTGCCATCCTGGTCTTCCCATGATCTCGTTTGTAGCCGCCCTTCTATATAACACTGACTTCCCTTTCGCAGGTATTCCCCACAAATTTCTCCAAGTCGTCTCCATGCCACAATCCGATGCCATCCTTTTCGACTCTGCTTCTGACCTTCCCGATCGCTCCACTGCTCTAAAGTAGCCATACTGAAATTAGCCACAGCAGTGCCACTGGGCGTATATCGAACTTCTGGGTCAGCCTCCAAATTTCCAATCAATATGATCTTATTTACCCCCGCCATCTTTTAGTCTCCTTTTTTCTCATTATGCGCCCTGAAAACCTTCAAATTGTGTATTGATTTCTTTAATACCACAATAAAAGGATCCAAGTCAAAAGCATTCATAATGGACGAGGAAGGTTAGATGTGAGCGGCTTTGCGTAAGACCGGCATTAGAAAAGACGCATTCTCTATTGACTGAAACTGTTTAAACGGTTAAGCTCTTGTTTATTCAAAAGAATAATTGCGCTATTGCTCCGACCCCATCATTAGAATCTCTCATCGCGTAGCTTGAGGAGCCGCCATACACTAAGGAGAAAAAATGCTGAAAGTAATACCTCTCGGGGGATTGGGGGAGATCGGGCTCAATATGATGGCAATTGAATATGGCCCTGACCTCTTGATTGTAGACGCAGGTCTCATGTTCCCGAATGATTATATGCCAGGAATAGACCTGGTAATTCCTGATTTCACATATATCAGAGAAAACAAAGAAAAACTAAAGGCGCTTATCCTAACCCATGGTCACGAAGACCATATCGGCGCCATTCCCTTTTTTCTCAAAGAATTCCCACTACCCGTATTCGGTACCTGCTTCACCCTGGGGCTTTTAAGGGTAAAACTTAAGGAACACCATTTACCCGAAAAGGCCGAACTTCGTGAAATAAAGGCGGGTGATATCACCCGGCTCGGGCCTTTCAACGTAGAGTACATCAGTGTAAACCACAGCATCGTTGACGGGGTAGGTCTTGCCATAGACACCCCCGAAGGCATCCTTCTGCATTCTGGTGACTTCAGAATAGATCCTACGCCGGTGGACTCCCAGTTTACTGATCTGATCCGTTTTGCCCATTTCGGAGAAAAGGGGGTCCTGGCGTTCTTCTCTGATTCAACCAATGCGGAGAAGGAGGGCTACACGCTCAGTGAAAAAGATGTCAGAAAAACTTTAGATGATCTGTTTCAGACCTGCCAGGGAAGACTCGTGGTTGCGAGCTTTGCATCTAATATTACTCGCATCAAGCAGGTGATATCTTTAGCTACAAAATTCGGCCGCAAGGTAGTTTTCAACGGAAAAAGCATGATCACGAACGTGGGGATTGCCAAGGAGCAAGGATTTATTCATATACCTGAAGATAGTGAAATAAGCGAAAGACAGATTAAACAGTTTCCGGATCAAGAAATCCTCATTATCACCACTGGAAGCCAGGGAGAGCCCATGTCTGCTCTGACCCGTATGGCTCGGGGCAAACACAAGGGGATAGAGATAAAGAGCGGGGATACCATAATCCTTTCATCCCGGTTCATACCGGGCAATGAAAAGGCCATCACCTCCGTCATAAACAGGCTCTATCGCCTGGGAGCTGATGTTGTCTATGAAAAAGTCTCTGATATTCATACATCCGGACACGCCAGGAGAGAGGAATTAAAACTCATGTTGAGTCTTGTTAAACCGCGGTACTTTGTACCGATCCACGGTGAATACAGACACCTCGTGAAGCACGCTCAGATTGCCTCGGAAATGGGTATGCCAGACGACCGCATCCTGATAGCAGAAGATGGAGACGTCATCTGTTTTGAAAATCTCCAAATGCATTTGGGCGAGCCTGTTGCCACAGGAAGAATTCTTGTGGACGGCAAAGGGGTCGGAGATATCGGAGAAACAGTTCTGAGGGACAGGAGAAAGCTTGGCGGACACGGCATGGTTTTGATCCTGTTGATTGTCGATGAAAAGACGGGGGAAACCATCTACGGACCTGAAATCATCTCGCGGGGCTTTGTATTTGAGGATCAAGGTCAATTTATCCTTGAGGATGCCAAATGTATTGTGTTAGAGGTGCTTGACGAACTTGAACGGCCGTCACCCGTTGATTGCAGCAAGGTCGAATCGGAAATCAGAAGAAGGCTTAAGCGCTTTTTTTATAAGGTGATAGAGAGGAGCCCCCTGATAATGCCGGTCATCATTGCAGTTTAATCCCTAATTTGAGAACAGGAATGAATTCAAAGTTCTAATCACGCAAAGCCGCAAAGCTCGCAAAAAAACGAATAACTTCTGTTAAAAAACTTGGCGTCTTTGCGCCTTTGCGTGAGGCCTTTTTTGGTTCTCTCCGAGCCGTAGACTTTTCGAGCCGGAGGCCGATTTGTCCGGGTTAAAATGTATGAAAAAGAAAAAAAAAGAATTAGGCCGCAAATCAACCGCCAGAAATAAACAGGACAAACCAGCACACCCTTTGAGGAAAGAGATAGTAGGGCTGCTATTTTTGCTGATAGCGATCATACTTGCAGGAAGCCTCTTCTCATATCACCCCAACGACAGGCTCTTCTGGAATGTGACAGGGTCTGTGGGTAAAGCCCACAATCTTTTTGGCACGGTGGGCGCTCATCTATCTGGCGCACTCTTTGACCTCCTGGGATTTTCAGCTTTCTGGTTAGCCGTCATACTCCTCGCCATCTCTTTCATTTCTTTCCGGGGAAAACCTCTCTCATCTCCTTTAATGAGCATCTTTGCAGCCATCGCCATGCTTGTCTCTTTTTCAGCGATCCTGAACCTCCAGTTTGCCGGTGAAGTGGTTTATCGTGGAGGAAAGATAACGGCAGGTGGACTGGTGGGCCTCCATTTAGCCGGATTAGCAAAAAACGTTCTCAATTATTTCGGGGCCTATGTCTTACTCATGACCGTCTTTATTATTTCTCTTATGGTGGTAACTCACCTCTCCTTAGGGAGAGTCTTTTCAAAGCTCGGGTTCTGGATTCTTGGCTTCCTGAAACGATTCAGGGATATTGTAATAAAGATAAAGGAGCGGAGAAAAAGAACCCGGAAAACAATGGTGGCGCACCATAAGATTAAATCAAGACCAAAGGTCACCATTGTCAAGCCAGGATCAGAATCAGAAAAAGCACCCCAGCAGGAAAAATTTCCCTTTATGAATGTTGCGGGGGAATTAAAGCTTCCACCTTTAGATCTTTTAAGTGACCCCCCTGAGAGAAAAAATGTCAAGATCCAGCGTGAAAGTCTCGAAATGAATGCCCGCCGTCTTGAGAGAAAGCTTTCAGACTTCGGGGTTGAAGGAGAAGTTGTCGAGATACTCCCAGGACCCGTAATTACAATGTACGAGTACAAACCCGCCCCTGGAGTAAAAATAAGCAAGGTGGCGAATCTCTCCGATGATCTTGCCCTGACCCTCAGGGCTCAATCTATCCGGATTGTGGCGCCAA
>DAOVUP010000120.1 GCA_030632525.1 Desulfobacteraceae bacterium
AGGCCATAGAAGATGAGGGGTTTATCAGAATAACTGCTGAAAACAAAGATCTTGACGAGGATTTCACAAAACAGCATCCCGGTCTTAAGCCTGGGTATTATGTCTGTCTCACTATCGAGGATAACGGTAAGGGTATGGATGAAGAAACAAGGAGCGGGATATTTGAACCCTTTTTCACCACCAAATTTCAGGGTCGCGGTATGGGCATGGCCGCTGTGTATGGCATTATCAAAAGCCACGATGGTGCAATCACGGTGGAGTCAGAACCGGACAAGGGAACGGTAGTCCGTATTTATCTCCCTGCCATAAGCGCAGAGAGCAAGGAGCAGGGAGCAAAGGCAGTTAAACAACCGCCGGTCGAACTGGCCACGGGCGAAGGTACTATCCTGGTTATTGAGGATGAAGAGCCTCTAATGGAGCTGTTCAGACAGATATTAGAGAGACTTGGCTATCGTATGCTTCAGGCTAAGACAGGGAAAGAGGCTGTTGAATTTGCCAAGACCTTTGACGGTCAGATTGACCTCGCACTCCTGGATATAAAACTGCCTGATATGGAAGGCGGCAAGATTTATCCCCTTATCATGGAAGCAAGACCTGATTTGAAAGTGATCGTGTGTAGTGGCTACAGCATACACGGCCCTGCCCAGGACATCCTTGATGCCGGTGCCGAAGGATTCATCCAGAAACCGTTTTTGATTGCAGCATTTGCTGATAAATTGAAAGAGATATTGTAAGGGAAATAGACCATAAAACCAGCCCGATTTCCCTAAAAGACTGATGCAACAACACTTGAATTTCAAAAGTCCGGAAAACAAATGACTGGAAAACCTAATCTTGACTATTTTCGGAAGATTTGGAGGATTTTCTGATGGCCGCAAAGCCAACATACAAAGAATTGGAGCAAAAGATCAGGGAATTTGAACAGGGGGCCGAGAAGCGCGCGGAGACCGGGGGAACGATTGACCTGCAGACACAGATTTTATCTTCCATCAAAGATACCATAGTGATCATTACACCCGAGATGAAGACCATCTATGCCAACCAAACGGCAAAGGACCTTTTCGGTGACCGGCCGGAGATGTTCACTGAGCCATGCTACAGGTTTTTCAAGAACAGGGACACTGTCTGCGAAAATTGTCCGGTCCTCAAGACCATTCAGTATGAAAAACCACATAAAGCGGTTATGAAATCCTATGATAAGAACGGCGAAGAAATGTGGCGTTTCAATACTGCCTTTCCTTTCTATGACCGGGATGGACAGGTGATCGCTGGAATAGAAATTGTAACCGACTACACACCGCAGAAAAGGACTGAGATAGCCCTTCAGGAAAGCGAAGAGCGATATCGAGCTTTCTTTCACAATATGAGCGACGGGGTTGCCATATATGAGGCCAGGAATGAAGGGGAGGACTTCATCTTTGTTGATTTCAACAAGGCCGGGGAAAGAATAGAAAGTATTCACAAGAAAACCCTTATTGGCAGAAGCGTCCTGGAAGTGTTTCCTGGCATAAAAGATTTCGGTCTTTTAGATGTATTCAAACGGGTATGGGAAACCGGCAAGCCGGAACACCATCCAATAGCTATGTATAAAGACAAACGGATAGCCGGATGGAGAGAAAATTTCATTTGTAAATTACCCTCCGGAGAGATCGTGGCTATCTACTCAGATGAAACCGAGCGCAAACAGGTGGAGGAGGCCTTAGGAAAGAGCGAAGAGAAATACCGCAACATCTTTAACAACGCTCAAGTCGGGATATTTCGAACGAGGATAAGCGATGGGAAGGTGCTTGAGTGCAATGACCAATTTGCCCGGACATATGGCTATAAATCCCCTGAGGAGTGTATAAATGATTTCGTAGTATCAGAACACTACACCGATCCCGGCGCACGTAAGAAGATGATGGATTCCCTTCTGGAAAAAGGAGAAGTTATTAATTTAGAGAGCTGCTTTAACCGCAAAGATGGTGATGAAGTCTGGATACGGTTTTCTGCTCATGCCTATCCTGAAGAGGGCTATCTCGAAGGTGTTGGATACGATATTACCGAACAAAAGCAAGCTGAGGAGGCACTACGGGAGAGTGAGGAAAAATATCGTCTTTTGATAGAAAACGCCACCGATGCCATCTATATTGCCCAGGATGAAGTATTAAAATTCGTTAACCCCAAAGCCGAAGAGATGACAGGATATTCTGCTGAGGAATTGTCCAAAATTCCCTTTGTTGATCTTATTCATCCTGAAGACAGAGATATGGTCCTTGAAAGGCATGTAAAAAGACTAAAAGGCGAAGAACTTCCCAGCATTTATTCTTTTAGGATTTTGAGCAAGTCCGGGGAAAAATTATCGGTAGAGCTCAACGCAGTTATAATAAACTGGGAAGGGAGACCAGCTACCCTCAATTTTCTGAGGGACATTACAGCACAAAAAAGACTTGAAGCCCAACTCCAGCAGGCCCAGAAGATGGAGGCCATAGGAACCCTTGCAGGTGGTATCGCCCATGACTTTAACAACCTGCTAATGGCCATCCAGGGCCGCGCCTCTATAATGCTGATGAGTAAGGATTCTTCCCATCCGGATTTTGAGCATCTGAGAGGGGTAGAGGGTCATGTTAAGAGTGCCGCCGATCTAACGAGACAGCTCTTAGGCTTTGCAAGAGGTGGAAAATATGAGGTTAGGCCAACTAATTTGAATGAGCTCATCAAGGAAGAAAGTCGTATGTTTGGCCGGACCAAGAAAGAGATCATTATAAATAGCAAATACCAGGATAATCTCTGGTCTGTGGAGATCGATCGGGGACAGATCGGGCAGGTCCTGTTGAATCTTTATGTCAATGCCTGGCAGGCAATGCCGGGGGGTGGCAACCTGTATTTGGAAACAGAGAACGTGACCATTGACGAGAATTATGTAAAACCGTTTTCTATTGAACCTGGGAGATATGTTAAAATATCCGTTACTGACACGGGGGTCGGAATGGATAAAGCAACCCGGGAAAAAATATTTGACCCGTTCTTTACCACCAAGGAGATGGGCAGGGGAACCGGTCTGGGATTGGCCTCCGTATATGGAATAATCAAAAATCACGGTGGGTTCATCAATGTCTACAGTGAAAAGGGTCATGGAACCACCTTTAATATCTATCTGCCTGCTTCTGAAAAAGAGGTCATTGAAGATAAGAAGCCATCCGTGGATATACTTGAGGGATCTGAAACTGTCCTTTTGGTAGACGATGAGGATATGATAATTGAAATTGCCGGGGAACTGTTTAAGGAGCTGGGTTATAAAGTCTTGATCGCCAGAGGCGGAAAAGAGGCCATTGAAATATATGAGAAAAACAAGGAGCGGATTGATATAGTGATTCTGGATATGATCATGCCGGATATGAGTGGGAGTGTGACTTACGACAGGATAAAAGAGATCGATCCTGATATAAAGGTCCTCCTTTCCAGTGGATACAGCATCAATGGTCAGGCGACTGAGATATTGAATCGAGGCTGCAATGGTTTTATTCAGAAGCCTTTCAAGGTGAAGGAATTATCACAAAAATTGAGAGAGATTTTGGACGAGGATATTGCCTAAATTCCCGGCATCTGATATATGAAAGGGCAAATCCGAGCTATCCTGCCCTATACGATGGCCCCATGAATCAAATCCAAGGAGGAACCCGGCCGATGCCGATTTATGAATATGAATGCCAAAGCTGTCAGGGGCAGTTTCAAACCCTGGTAATGAAGGCGGAGGACGAAAAAAGCCTTGCATGTCCTGGGTGTGGAGGTCATAATCTAAACAAACTGATCTCCGGGGTTGCATATCACCAATCTGAGAAAGATCGTCTCGCTAATTTCAATTCCAACTCTCATCAGAATGATAGTTTCTACACCGATAGTAGAAACATCGGACTGAACGCCAAAAAAAGGGCCCAGGAGATGGGGGTGGACTTGGGGAGTGGTTTCGAGACGAAGTTAGAGAAACTGAGGACAGATCCAGGCTCTGTTTTTAAGGACAGTGAATGAAGTGTGGAGTGTGGAGTTAAGAGTTCAAAGCGGGATAAATAGGCACTCCAAACTCGTAATTTCAAACTTATAACTTTTAGTAAAGAGTGTGTACGATGGCTATAGAAGGAAATGTTGTCCTGATTTATCACCAGGAACACCCCACCGTTTTTGCACGCGTAGAACATATAGAACCCGATATTAAAAAGGACTGGTATCACGTCACCCTGCTGCTGCTCACGATACCCCCCCAGACCGTCACATGGATACTTAGAGACAAATATATTGACGGCGAGGTATTCACCATGGGAGGAAAAGAGATGAGGCTGGAAGAGGTCAAGAAGGTGACGATCAGAGAAGATAAGCAATCCTCGGGTCAGAATCAAACAAACAACACCCATGGCAAGCCAGCCGTGGTTCTTCCTTTTAAAAAGCCTTAAGCAACCGTTATAAAGTCAAGGAGGTCTGGCCTCAGTGAAAAACACTCGAATGATTGTCATCCGGCTTATCCTTTCCGGCGTATTTGCCTTTATTCTTGCCCGCCTTTTTTTCCAAGAAATGTCGGTGTTGAGAGTCCTCGGGTTAGGTGTTGTTTTGTTTGGTTTCGCTTATCTATTCGAATATGTCAGAAAAAGAAATAAGGGAGGAGGCGCGTAATGGAGGCTGAGAAATTTGTGCGTTGGTTCAATGTGTGTTCGTTCAAAGAGGGAGATGGGAAAGACAAAAAACTTTTAGGAGGAAAGGGCGCAAATCTCTGCGAAATGACCCAGATCGGGCTTCCTGTCCCGCCGGGATTTGTTATTACAACCGGGGCATGCCTGGCCTATCTGAAGCAGAAAAAGAAAGGGCTTAACAAGCAACTAAAAAATGAGATACAGGCCGCTATGGAACAGTTGGAAAGGGAAACGGAGAAGGGATTTGGAGATCCTGAAAACCCGTTATTGGTATCTGTCAGGTCAGGAGCGGCCATGTCTATGCCCGGTATGATGGATACCATCCTGAATCTTGGCCTCAACGATGAGACTGTTGCAGGACTTATCAGTATTACCAAAAACGAACGTTTTGTGTATGACCTATATCGCAGGCTGATCCAGCTTTTCGGGTCCATTGCATTCGACATTAACGATGACGATTTTAACCGTATATTCAATAAGATAAAAGAACAAAATAAAGTTAAAGATGACGTACACCTTGATGCCAAGGCTCTCAAAGCAGTGTGCGATGGATTCTTGGATCTTATCAAGGAAAAGACGGGCAAACCCTTTCCACAGGACCCGTATGTACAGTTGGAATTAGCAGTGGAATCGGTCTTCAAGTCGTGGATGGGTAAGCGGGCCATTGATTACAGAAAGGAATTTAAAATCACCAAGGATATGGCCGATGGCACTGCGGTCAATATCTGCACAATGGTTTTTGGAAATATGGGAGATGACAGCGCCACCGGTGTTGCATTTACGAGAGATCCCGCCACCGGCGAAAACCGCTTTTTTGGTGAGTATATGATCAACGCCCAGGGTGAAGATGTGGTAGCCGGTATCCGCACCCCGAAACCGATCTACAAACTCAGGAAAGAAATGCCCGACCTCTATCCGGAATTAGAAAAGCTGAGGCACACCCTGGAAAACCACTACCGTGAAGTCCAGGATCTCGAGTTCACAATAGAAAATAAAAAACTATACTGCCTCCAGACAAGAAACGCAAAAATGAACGCATCAGCATTCATAAAGACCTCAGTTGATATGGTGAACGAGGGGCTTATTTCTGAGGAAGAGGCCATACTGAGGATACAGCCGGACATGTTGGAGCAGCTCCTCCATCCCCGTCTTGACCCGGATGCCAAAGCTGAGGTCCTGGCCCAGGGACTGCCGGCATCTCCGGGGGCCGCGTCAGGCAAGATGGTCTTCGATGCGGACAGGGCTGATAGCAAGGCAAAATTGGGCGAA
>DAOVUP010000023.1 GCA_030632525.1 Desulfobacteraceae bacterium
ACGGCCATCCGGATCAACTACATGGTCATCGGGTTGATTCTCCTATGGATCCTCATAGTCCCGGTCTTGATTCGGGAATCCGCACGTTCCCAGGGATAAAAAGGATGATGAAAAGTGCAGGGAATTTTTTCAGGTTTTATATGGCTAAACTAATTTTTATGGTGTTTACCGTCCTCTGTTTCGCCTCTGTTTCGCTGGCCGCCGTGGCCGAAGCACCCCCTGTGGCCCCCAAGGTCATCGGCAACATGGAGGGAGATCCTCCAGGGGTCTATTTCTATCGGTTGGAGCCTTCCTTTTATACGGGGTTCGCTCCCCGTTGTCAGGATCCCAAGAGGATTCAAATCCACCTGGGGCGGGGGAACCAGATCCGGGTGACCATGGTGCTCTCCAATGGGATCATCCATGAATACCTCTCGGACCTGGCCTTGAGGTATCGTATTTACGATCAACTCATAAGGGCTTCCAAAATCACTCTGAGTCAGAACCTGGGCTACGAGAAATTCAGCCGGATCATCGGGGAGGAAGGTATCCAAAATCTGGTGGCCCAAAGGGAGAGCATGGGCGAGGCCCGGTACGGAAAGATCAGCCTTGAGATACTTCAAAAGCTCAACCCGGGAAAGGTGTTCCACATCAAGATCGATTTTGAGGGGCGGATGCATGAGTGGTCCTCTCGATTGTCTCCTTTTGTGGGAAAGAGGCCTTCGGCCCAGGAGAGCCTGGATCTCATCAACCATATGCTGCCCACGCGCATGAAGGTGACCGTGCTGTCGCCCCCGCTGAAAACCGGACTGAACAAGGCCCTCCGCCTCTATGGTGTCTATGAAAATAGCGGCGAAAAGACCGGCTGGAAGCCGTTTTATGAGGCTTCCAGGGATCTCTTTGAAAAGGCCACCGGACAGATCTACCCCTTCAGAGGGAACACGCTGGACTTCTACGAATTTACGGCCATTTTTCCCGTGGGAACCCTCAACGAGTTCGCCAAATACGACGGTCAGAAGATCCCCCTGTACCCCTGCCCAGGAAAGCGCCAGTTGAAAGTCCACCAGCGGACAAAACGGGTGGACCACATCCCCGATATCCCCTGTTACGGGTACCTGCCCTGGATCCCCTATATGCATGTGGGCAAAAAACTCCACAATTCCTTCCATAGCCTCTGGTTCAATATCGACACCCGAAAAAACGATTTTATCCCGGATGAATGGAGAAACAACACCAAAGATAGCCGCTCCGGAAAACCCTATCCCCATCTCTGGTTGCTCAGCCGGGGACCAATGTCCCACGGCTGCACCCATGTCAATGCCGGGCATATCTCGGAACTCAGACAGATGCTGCCTTCCGATGAAGAGCTGTTGCGGCAGGTGGTGACCTACCGAAACAAGTCCGACCATTTTGACGTGTTTGATATTGACGGTGACGGGCATCCCGAGGTCATGGGGGTCAAGTATTATTATGCCTACTCACTAAAGGGGAAAAAACCTTACAAGATGAGGGCCCCCTCCGACCGTAAGTCCTTCTATAAATGGCTCTACAAAAACCATTATAGTTATAACATAGAGGGCCGGGTCATTTTTGAAAAGGCGGCTACCTCCAAGTTTGTCGGAAGGAAGGCCGTCAAGGGGAAGACGTACTACGATATTCCCCTATATGAAGCCGACTATTCGCCGGAAACCATTCAGTTTTACAAACCCGCCAACATCCCTTTTGTCAGAGAGTTGAGGCGCGTCAGCTCCACCTATAGCCTGAACCGTAAGGTGCTCAAATTGAATAATAAATAGGAGGGCTTGAAAGTTGGATATTGACGATTTAGAGAAAGGGAATTTGCCGGTCTCAAAGATCGCCACAAATACGCTTCTTTCTTCTACCAATCGTCATCATACACAGCTAATTGTCGGGTTATGCCTCTTCGTCTTTTTTAACATCTCCTGTTTTACAATTATAACATCTTTTACCAAGAGCAATTTTCTGACATCCATTCAAATGTCAGAGGGTTTCAAAGTTGTATTCAACCAGAAGCCGTATTTCTTTCTGTACGGTCTTTCCGGTATCTGTTTCATATTCTTCTACTTGCTCTATCACACGCTCAGCCCGAGGGCGACATTTGAATACCGGATCAAGAGGGATATCCTTTTCCTTACCGGTTGTTCCTCAGTGCTCTATTTAATTACCCAGCTCTTTCCCGGTTTTCAGCAAAGGTTTTTTCCTGCCGCAGCCTATTTTGTTATCTACGATATCTTAGATGACCTTATTATTGTCCAGACATGGACCTTGATAAATTACTCGATTGACATCCGTGAATCAAAAAAAATCCAGAACCTGTTTCTGTTTTCAGGCGGGATAGCCGCGTTCATCTCAGGCCAATTCATTGTCAGATTGGTTCCGCAGGATAATCAAACCGTTTTTCTCATCCTGGTTATCATCTTTTCTGGCATAAGCTATCTGATTGTGTCTCACATCTTCTCTTTTCATCGTTCCCGGATTATTGCCACCATATCAGCAGAGAAGGTACGTCTAAAAACCTTGTTTGCTTCTCAAAGGAAGTACAGGGTCATAAAATCCATCATATATATCACCATACTCATTGGTGTTTTCACTCTTTTCTTCAAGGTCCTCTTTGATATCCAGGTGAATACGAGATATCCAATTCATCCTGTGAGCGTAACCGTCTCTGATCCACAATCAGCCGAAATGCCAGACCTTAAAACCGAGTTTATCGGGCAATACAAGGCATTTGTCAGTCTGTTTCAGGTAGCGCTCCAGTTGGTATTCATTTATTTCTTTACCAGGTTATGGCTGAACGGGCGTATCCTGTTTGCATATCCATTGCTCTTGATCCCCAGTCTTGTCTTTATCATATGGGTATATTTTACCCGCAGACCCGGATATGAAGACCTCCTGTTTTGGGGGACTGTGTTTGCATGTGGGATAAACGAGTTGATAAGGAGGGTTATTTTTGATTCCGCTTACCAGTTGCTTATGTTTTCCATCCCTGAGAGGCTTTGTAACGCTCTCAGAATGTATGCGAGGCTTTTGATAAAGCCGTTAGTCATCGTCGTCATCTGTCTTTTCTTTGTGACTATCCCTGCACAAACAAGCCCCATCCCGTTTTATTGTTTTTTGCTTATGGCGTTTTTGGGATCAATGATCGCGGTGGTATCCAGGATTCCGGGCAATTACCTCTCTTCCCTTAAAAGATCAGTCCTCAGGCGACTTCCGGTTGATCGAGCCTTAGATTCGCTGGTTAGCCTCGAGACAAACTACATCATAGAGCAATACCGACAGGCTGTGGCCGGGAGTGACGATCGCTTCGGGTATCTTTACATTCTTAATATCATCCGCCACAACTACTCGCCTGATTTGGATCCCATCTTGGCTGAACTCCTTGCAAGTAGATATGGAGAGGTACGACTGGAAGCGACTTCGGTGGTTGGCGAGTTGGGTATAGTGAAGTTGTTTGGCCATTTGGAATCCATGTTTGGCCTCGAAACGGATCTTCAATTAAGGGAGGCCTGTCTCAGGGCAATTGCAAAATGGGGACCTTCCGATGATAGCCTTGTTCATAAGTGGATGAAACTGGATCTTCCGATACATTTTCGCAAGTATGTGCTTATCGCCGCACACCGGAACGGGACTGCAGCATTAAGGGAAGGAGTTGTTCGTGAAGTAGCATCCCTTTCCCGTTCCTCGGAAAATGACAAGATTTTAGCCGGCATTTGGCTGATAGGAGAGTTGGGACTCTCACACTTGAGAGATGAAGTGGAGGGTCATTTTGACATGACCGACCCCAGGGCTATTGATGCTATTCTCGAGACCGCTGCCAAATTGAAGGACTTTGAGCTTTTCACCGCATATTTAAACCATATCGGCTATGACAGGATTAGAAACTACGAGGGCTTGAATCGAAACCTCGCCCTTTTCGGAACCAGGGCCCTTGATATTATCTCCGACATGATTGAATCGATCATCCGATCCGAATCCAATTTCCAACTGAAAAAATGCATCAGGGCCCTGCAGTTTATTTCTTCTCAACACTCTGTGGACTTTTTAGCCGATGCTTTTTTGAGTTTCAACATTCCTCTTATCCGTGAAGAAGCCCTCAATTGTATAGCCAAGATCAAAAAGGCCGAACCGCATTTCGATTATAGCCTATTCCTGAAGAACCTGCCTGAAGAGATCAGCCGGTGTAAAAAGTACTGCCGTTACTACAAGGTGGTGATGTCATGGAATCCTAAAAGTCTGGTGTTGATCGAACTTGAGCGGAATATTGAGCATCGAGTCTGGTCCATATTCAAGGTGCTTGATATGTTCTATCCGGATCTGGGCATGTTTGACGCTTATTACCGTATTACCCACACATCCCGACAGCATGTGGAAACAACCCATGCCAAAGCCAAATCAATTGAGTATTTGGAAAGTCTAATAATAAATGATGAACATCCCGAATTGCTCCAGCTTTTAGAATCGATTGTGTTTGAGGACGGCTTTCTTGCAGATGTGGCACCGTTGTCGGGTGCGCCCCTAAATGTGACGGATGTGTACGAGGATATCTTGACCCACAGCAACCGCTGGCTTGAAGTCTCAGCCATACTGGATGCGCCACCAGGCATGAAAAAACGATTTGGTCTTATTTTGGAGGAGACAAAAGAGATGATACCGGTCATGGAAAAGGTCCATTTTTTGAGGGAAGTTCCCCTTTTTAGAGGTTTTTCGATTCCCGATATGATTATTATGGCTGAAATCACTCAAGAAATCAGATTTGAGGCCGGACAGGTCTTATTCAATGTTGGAGATCCGGGGGATGCCCTGTACTTGATCCTGGAAGGCAGGGTGAATATTGTCAATGAGAGGGAGCAGCTTTTGGTCAGTCTGAGTCCTCCAGAGAGTTTTGGGGAAGTGGCCTTATTAGATAAAAAGGGGCGAACGGCCAAAGCGACTTGCGTGGAGGACTGCGTGATGCTTATGATTCCCAGGGACGATTTCCAGGAGATTTTAGATGACTATCCTGCCTTATACAAGAATATCGTCTATATTCTTGCCAGTTGGCTGCGAAAGGATCAAACTAACAAAAAAGAACTGAATTAAACACTGTCGGGATAAATTTTCCATCATATACCACAAGCGTTTACGGGTTCAAAGATTCAGGGTTCAAGGCTTCTCTTTGTCTGACAGGAAGGCGATTTGCATTCCAAAACATCACAGCTCTATCATAGGCCCGGGCTCATCCTGCCTCGCGATCAATATGTCGGTCTCTTCAAGACCGCAGTTTCCAAGGACCTCTGCTGCAGTCTGATGGGCCTTTTCAGGATGATTGTTGGTTTCACTCAGATGGGCAAGGACCACGCATTTTAAACTGACATGGGAAAGCGCGCTAACGAGTTCTCCGCCCTGCTGGTTTGAAAGGTGTCCGTCTGGTCCCTTTATCCTTCTCTTTAGGTACAGGGGATAAGGCCCCTCATCAAGCATATCCGGATCGTAATTGAATTCCACGACCAGGGCCTGGCAATCTTTCAAACGCTCTTCTGCCAGCCTTGTGCTCCGGCCCAGATCAGTGGCGAGCCCAATCCTCATGCCATTCGAAGACAGGACTATGCCCATGGGATCGACCGCATCATGACATTTTGTGAAGGTCTCTACGAGGAGATTGTTTATTACAATGGGTTCACCGGTTTGGATAAGGACAGGAATCGGCAGTTTACCTAAAGTCTTTTGCCCTTGCTTAAGTGTCCTGGCATTGATGTAGAGGGGAAGATTATATCGCCGGGCCAGAGGCCCTGCCCCCCTTATATGATCTGAATGTTCGTGGGTAAGGATAATGGCGTTCAGGTTTTTTGCAGATACCCCTACAGTATTTAGACGTCGCTCAATCTCGCGGCAACTCAATCCGGCGTCAATCAAAACTCTCGCACTGTCAGTCTCTATATAACAGGAGTTTCCTCCGCTACCGGAGGCAAGAATAGAAAATCTTATCACGTTCTTCATTTGATCCCGCTGTGGCCAAACCCTCCCTCTCCTCTCGACGTCACGTCAAGATGCTCCGTTTCCAAGATGTCGGCCTTGTATACCTTTGAAATCACCATCTGTGCAATACGATCGCCCCTTCTGATGGCGAAGGGCTCGCTTCCCCAGTTGATAAGGATTATCCCTACTTCTCCCCGGTAATCGGAATCAATGGTCCCGGGTGAATTTACAATGCCGATACCATGTTTGAGGGCTAAACCGCTTCGGGGTCGGATCTGTGCCTCGTATCCGGGGGGGATAGAGATGCTCAGGCCTGTGGGAATGAGTTTTATTTCACCGGGGTTTAAAGAGACAGGGTCTTCGACACAGGCCCTGATATCCAAACCGGAAGACCCTTCGGATTCATAGCCTGGCAGGGGAAGCCCTTTGTGGGTCTTAAGAGGTTTGACTTTAACACAGATGCGATCCAAACGGTAACCCTATGGATTGTTGATTGTCGATTGATGATTGTTGATTGGCGTTTTTCTTTCAACTACTGGGTCATATTTATATGAAAGATCCAAATCTCAGACCCCCGTTCATGCTGATGATGTCCTTCAATCAACAATCGACAATCATCAATATTCAATATTCAAGGAGGCCCCTGTCAAGGTCCTCATCCTTGAGAGGCCCTAAAGCAGCAAAGGAGATCTTGGTCTTTCTGAAACTGTCGTTTGCGGTTTCAACCACTTCATCAATGCTGACCTGCTCCAGACTGGAAACCAATTCCTCGTAGTCAACATATCTTCCAAAAACGAATTCATTTTTCGCAATTCGCATCATCCGGTTGTCTGCGCCTTCAGAGGCCAGGTAAATACCGCCTATAAGATGCTCTTTGGCGGCTGCCAGGTCCGATTGGGTCAATTCGCCCTCGCACAGTTTCCTGATCTCATTCTGGATCGTCTCAAGCACTCGGTTCAGATTGCGCTGTTCTGTGGCCGCATAAATACCCAAGAGACCCGCATCAACATATGTTGATAAAAATGAGTATACGGAATAGGCCAACCCCCTCTTTTCCCGGATCTCCTGAAAAAGGCGGGAACTCATATTCCCTCCGAATATTGTATTAAGTATGGCGCATGCGAATCGTTTTTCAGCCACCTGGGAAGGCGCCTCTCCTCCTAAGCAGACGTGCACCTGTTCCAATTCCTTAAAATGGACGGAAAGACCCCCGTTGGATAAAGGCACACTTCGTGCCGAACTTAGACCGCTCTCTCCTGGAGCAGATTCAAAAACAGGGTCAAAATATGAGACCATTTCCTGGTGATCCACATCTCCCGCCGCCACCACGAGGATATTTTCAGGTGTATAAGATTTCCGGATATAATTGAGGGCAACCTCTTTACTAATTGCGGATACGGTTTCCCCGGTCCCTAAAATAGATCGCCCGATCGGGTGCTCGGCCCAGAAAAGACGATTGAAGAGCATATGGAGATTTTCATCAGGAGAATCTTCCGTCATGTTAATCTCCTGAAAGATTACCTCCCTTTCACGTTCCATATCTATGGGATTGAAGGTCGGATTCAGGAAGATATCAGAGAGGATTTCGGCCAAGAGACCAAAGTGTTTTGCTAACACCCTGCCATGAAAGCAGGTGGTCTCTTTTCCAGTAAATGCATTTGACATTCCACCTATGGCGTCGAGATCCTTGGCTATCTGGATGCCACTCCGGTTACGGGTCCCTTTGAAACTCATATGTTCTATAAAGTGGGAGACCCCGTTTTCCGAACTCATCTCATCGCGCGATCCAATATTGATCCATATACCCAGAGAAACGGACCGGAGATGCTCTAATCGCTCGGATATAATCCTGACACCGTTCTTCAGTGTTGTTTTATGATACATTATCCAGGCTTTCTCCTAAAGCGGCCTTGCGCGAGAGGCGAATTCTTCCATCGTTCCCTACCTCCAGGACCTTTACCAGCACCTCATCACCTTCATTTAAGACATCCGTGACCTTATTGACTCTTTCATTGGCCAACTGGGATATATGGACCAGACCGTCCGTGCCGGGGAAAATCTCTACAAAGGCGCCGAAATCCATTATCTTGACCACCTTCCCCATATAGAGTTTGTCGACCTCCGCCTCCTGGACAATCTCTCTGATCATCTTTAGGGCAGCGTCAGAGCAATCTCTGTCAGGAGAGGAAACCGTGACAATCCCCTCATCATCCACGTCAATTCTGGCGCCAGAGGTATTGGAGATCTCCCTGATAGTCTTGCCCCCGGGGCCGATGAGGACTCTTACCTTTTCAGCATTAATCTTGATCGAGGAAATAATTGGGGCGTATTCCGATACATCTGCTCGCGGTTGGGAAATAGCCTTTTCCATCTCATCTAATATAAAAAGTCGGCCATCTCTCGCCTGTTCAAGGGCCTGTTGCATTATCTCCTTTGTGAGCCGTTCAATCTTTATGTCCATCTGTAAGGCTGTAATCCCGTCACGAGTGCCGGTTACCTTGAAATCCATATCCCCGTAATGGTCTTCATCACCTATAATATCAGTAAGCACCGCTATCTTGTCACCATCAGAAACAAGTCCCATGGCTACACCGGCAACAGGCGCTTTGATGGGCACGCCGGCATCCATGAGGGAGAGGCACCCTCCACACACGCTCGCCATGGAGGAAGAACCATTTGATTCTAAGATCTCCGAGACAACCCGAACACAGTATTTAAAGTCATCCCCTTCAGGCATCACAGGCAAGAGGGCCCGTCTCGCTAAGGCGCCATGGCCAATCTCCCTGCGCCCCGGTCCGCCAAGTCTCTTGGCTTCGCCCACGCTGTAGGGAGGGAAATTGTAGTGAAGTATAAATGACCTGAAATGATTACCGTAGATAGATTCAATCCTCTGTTCATCCCTTTCTGTTCCCAACGTTGTCAAGACCATTGCCTGGGTCTCGCCCCGTGTAAAAAGGGCAGATCCATGAATACGCGGTAATAGACCCACATAGCATTCTATGGGTCTGACCTTATCAAACGGGCGTCCGTCCATCCTTTTTCCCTCCGACAACATCATATGACGGACCATTTTCTTTTCAAGATCGTGTACGGCCTCTTTGATTACCGATCCCTTTCCTTCATACTCATCTAAAAGTGCGTCCAGGGTATGTTCCCCGGCCTCTTTTCTTTTCTGTTGCCGCTCCATTTTGTCTACAGTAACAATTACCTCTTTTAAAAGAGGGGTAGCGGTTTCAATGATTTTTGTCTGAAGCGTCTCGTCAATTTCGACCGGGGGAATGACTCTCTTTGGTTTGCCCGCCTCCGCCTTGAGGGCATCCTGCATGTCAAGCATCGGCTGAATAGCTTCATGACCGTAAAAGATTGCCTCGATCATGTCAGACTCAGGGACAAAGAGGGCTCCACCCTCAACCATGACAACGCCATCTCGACTACCGGCAACAATCAGATTCATATCGCTTTCCACCTGCTCGCTGACTGTGGGATTGGTTATAAACTTGCCGTCAATTCTTCCCACCCGGACTCCTGCAATCGGCCCTGAAAAAGGGATATCCGAGATCTCAAGTGCGGCCGACGCACCTAACATTGCCAACATATCGGACTCGTTTTCTTTGTCAGT
>DAOVUP010000199.1 GCA_030632525.1 Desulfobacteraceae bacterium
ATAACCCCATTGGAATTAAGGGAGCCCATGGGTATGTTTGTATATGGATGTGACAGATGCCAGAATGTCTGCCCGCGAAACCAACCCTGGCTCGCCCAGGGGCTTCCAATAAATGAAAAAGTTGTCGCGAAGGCGAATTATTTTGCGCTATCACGTCTGCTGCACATGGACAGAGAATATTTTGAAACTAAGATATGGCCCCACATGTTCTATATGTCTTATCAAGACATATGGCGGTGGAAGATGAACGTGGCAAGGGTTATGGGAAACAGCCGCGACAAAAAATACATTGGAGATCTCGTTCGTGCCTTCGAAGACAACACGGACGAACGTGTTCGCGGAATGACGGCCTGGGCCATCGGCAATATGGGCGGGCCGGAAGCGCTGACTGCTCTAAAGGGACTTATTGATGAAACCAGCGATTTGGTAAAAGAGGAGCTACAGAGGGCTAAAGAATTCTGTTAAAACCTTTCATTGACATATTCACTGGTATTAATCATGAAAAGAAAGATGAAAAAGATATTAATTCTGACCCCGTTAATAATCCTCCTCTGTTTGGTTGGTGTTTATTTTCTATTCCCGGGGGTGATGTTTGATCTTCTGAAAAAATCAGAAAGAAGTGCCGCGGGGCTTGAGCAACACAGCATCAATGTGAATGGGCTGCGTATTGAGTATCTGGAGGGAGGAAAAGGCGATACACTTGTGCTCATCCACGGATTCGGTGCAAACAAGGACAACTGGACACGATTTGCAAAGCACCTCACTTCTCATTTCAGGGTGATTGCCCCAGATCTGCCGGGTTTCGGGGAAAGCAGTCTTGCCCCTGACGGCGTCTATACCATTCGCGTTCAGGCTGAGAGACTAAAGGCATTTGTTCAGACCTTAGGAATCAAGTCATTACACCTCGGCGGAAACTCCATGGGGGGCAACATTGCAGGGGCATATGCATCACTCTATCCAGAAGATCTCAAAAGTCTCCTGCTGATTGCCCCGGGCGGTATTGTCTCTTCTGAACCAAGTGAAATGTTCCGCCGACTAAAGGATGGAAAACCAAATCCACTGGTTGCGGAAAGCATCGAAGACTATGAGCGGCTGCTGGATTTCGTATTTGTGAAAAGGCCGTTCATACCCCGTGCCATCAAAAAATACCTCATTCAGGAAGCCATCGAGCATCAATCGCTAAATCGCAAGATCTTCAAACAACTTCGTAGCTCTGTGGACGATCCTCCCCTAGAGACTATGCTGAAAGACCTGCCGGTTCCAACCCTCATCGTCTGGGGTGAACAGGACAGGGTGCTCCACGTATCTGGCGCAAAAATTCTCGAAGCGGTTATGCCTAATGCTAAGACAGAGATAATGGATGCCGTGGGCCATCTCCCCATGATTGAAAAACCGGAAGAAACAGCGGGGTTATATTTAGGCTTTATTGAGCAAACCCCGTAGCGTTAGGGATAAGACAGCAACAAGAGGGATGGATAGAGGCCCCGTAGGCCTAATGGAGTAAAGATGGAGTCAGAAGATAATCAAAGGAATAATCCAACCGATTCAAAAGAGGAATTTTGCAGATTCTGTCACCTTCTTTACGAGAGACATTTAGCAACCGGCGTTGGCGGAAATATCGCCGCTCGTTCCGGTAACTGCATCTTGCTTACCCCCACTGATTATTCCCTTCGCAATCTCCATCCGAACACAGTCTCGGTTGTCAATGAGAAAGGCCTCCTTATGGAATGGGACAAACCCACGAAAGAGGCCAATATGCACCTGATGATTCTTCGGGCGCGGCCCTCATATCATCGCAGCCTCAACCATGTTCGAGCCGGGACCCAGCACCCTGCCCGCCATTACGCCCGGATTTGCCTATTATGCCTACCCCCTCCCGATGATCCCTTTTATGGTCCCGGGCAGCCCGGATCTGGCGAAAAGCGTCTCTGAAACATTGTCAGACAAGGGGTTTTATGCTGTGCTCTTAAAAAACCACGGTCTGATCACTGTAGGGAAAGATTTTAATGAAGCCCTGAATATCGCAGAAGAGGTGGATGAGGCAGCCCGGGTATATCTCCTGACAGGGGGCAAGGCCCCTCCTATCTCTTCGGAAAATATTGGCCATATCAAATCACTTCGGAATCCGTGAATTGTCTGATTTTGACCCGCTAAGATCTTTATCTTTAAGATCGCATTTATCTGCGATCTAATTTTGATGGTCTCGTAAAAAGTCTCCAAGGACGTCACTCCCGCGAAGTTTGTCCTCGACTACGATCGGAGAGCAGGCGTCTCCCGCGGCGGGATTGATTTCTCTGGATTCCCGCTTTCGCGGGAATGACAGAAACAGGTCAGTGGCTTTTGACGGGTGTATCAATTTTAAACAAGCTCATTTCAGCGGGCATAGGTCGATTTATTTTGACAAATTAGGGATCTCTGTTATAAAGTTAACAAACGATTATCTAACCTGAATAAGGAGGAGGTACAGAAATGGCTAAAGACAGCCCCCTAAAAGACAAAGTTATTCTCGTGGTGGATGATGAGCCGGATGTCTTAGAAACTGTGGAAGAAGAACTCGACATGTGTCTGATCCATAAAGCAACGGATTATGACACAGCTCTCCAGTACCTTCTGAGTTACACCTATGACATTGTAATCCTTGACATTATGGGCGTGAACGGCTTTGAGCTTCTGAAAACTGCGGTATCAAGGGAATTCCCGACCGTAATGCTCACAGCCCATGCCCTTTCTCCTGAATCCTTGAAAAAATCGATAAAGTTAGGGGCCGTATCTTTTCTTCCCAAGGAAAAGATCTCCGAACTGAGTTCGTTTCTTGAAGACGTGGTCTTAGGTGAAGGGAAACCAGTCTGGGAAAAGCTTTTTGATAAATTAGGGGGTTATTTCAGCAAGCGATTTGGCCCTGATTGGAAAGAAAAAGACAGGTTTTTCAAGGAATTTGAGGAAAAGCTGAAGCAAGATCTCCAAGAGTAACGGCAAACCCTCAGCAACTTTTGTTAAGGGTCATCCCTCACTGAGTGGAAAGTTATTGATATGGGATCTCTCTTAGGCCTCAAGGAATACTTAGCCGAGAGCTATAATACATCGGTTTTTGATCAGGCATTCGAATCGCAAGAACCGTGGGAATTGCATCTGCATAACCATCGAATTATCAAGTCTAAGGTTCAAGAAAATTCGAGATATGATCTCCGTCTCAGCACCAAAGAAACGGGAGAGGAACTCCTGCCCAAGACCGATGTCAAACTCCTTTATCCATCAGATCTCTCAGATTCCGTAAGACCGCTCCTGAAAACAGACAACAAGGTCAGAGACCTTGGGTTAGAGCCGATCATTTCCCCTCGAATAAGACATCATATCAAGAACAAATCCCTTTTTCCCCTAATTAAAGAAAGAAGTGTGCTTTTTTTTACTCTCCTGGAGGGTGAAATTATCAAGGGCCTTGTGACCGGTTTTACTCGCTACGAGATAACCGTAAGCCTTAAGGGTGGGACCCCTGTCCACATTTTAAGGCACAGCATTTATGACCTTCGTGACAAGAAAGGACGATGTTTTTTGAAGTCCTTTCAGGAAACGCACAGGGATTGGGAAAAAAGCGATCTTTTTGTATCTCCAACTTCAGAGGCCTGAGCCCAAGCTTAGGGCTCACTCAGAAATAACTTCACATTTTCACATCACAGCTTCAGGCCATCTTCGGCTGCTGCTCAATCGCAAAGTCCTCGAAATAGCTCGCTATTCCTGTGGCTTTACTTAATCGCAGCAACCAGGTAAGCGAGCTTACGAGACTCCGAATCTGACCCAAATCTGAGCGTCAACTCTGCGAAGTTATTTCTAAGCGAGCCCTTACTCCTTTGCCTTAACCACCAAGACATAATAATTTTCTTTCTCGAAAAAGAACTGCTCTATTTCATAATTTCGCTCTGGCACAAGATCCAGCACAACCCGAACCTTGGACTTTGGCCATTTGTGCAACCCCGTTCGTATCTTTTTTACGATGCCTTTATTTACCTCAATACTGTCTCCAATTTCAGAGGCAAGACCGGCATCGAAAAAGTCGCAGACAACACGCGGTTTTTCTCCTTCGATAATCGTAGTTTGGGGGGGAAAGGGACCATTGAGTTCAAAAATAACCTTAGCGACATCCTTGGCAACGACCTCTGGACGG
>DAOVUP010000047.1 GCA_030632525.1 Desulfobacteraceae bacterium
AATGTGCGAATGCCCATAGACAATGACGTCCACGCCATTAAACAGGGGTAGGATGCGATCTTCCAAATCGTCAGAACGACCCCAACCATGAATAAGCCCCAAGCTGTAACCGCCTAAATTAATAACTTTTTTATCCGGAAGAAATCGCTTTACCTCAAAAGGATCCATATTGCCGTAAACACCGTGAAAATCCTTAGCATTGAAAAAGTCAATAATCTCAGGTGAAACAACGTCTCCCGCGTGCAGAATCATATCTTTGTCAGACAGATATTTATCATAGATCGCAATAAATTTCTCTGTCACCTGATGAAGGTGTGTATCTGAAAGCACTCCAATTTTCATGGCATTATCCAAAACAGACCGGTTCTCAGATTGATAGATAAATTTCAGATGGAGGGTATATCAAACTGAGAAAAAAGACAAGGCATAATCTCTGGAAATAATCTCCACAACCCTGAAAAATCATTTGACAGGAGAGAGACAAGGCCATTATCTTAAGCCGCAAATCACAGAATTTATGAGGTCAGGCCTCGTTACGGGGTCGACGATATCCGGAGGTCGGAAAAATGCCCATATACGAATTCTATTGTAAAGAATGTCACATGATATTCAATTTCTTCTCCAAATCAATAAACACCGAGAAAAGGCCCATATGCCCCAAATGCCTGAAGATCGAACTTGAACGACGCATGTCGGTCTTTGCCAGCCCCCGAGGCCAGGAAGGGGAAGATGATATGCCTCTTCCCGATATTGACGAAAGCAAAATGGAAAACGCCATGAACCTCCTTGCAAGAGAGGCCGAACATATGGATGAGAATGATCCGAAACAGGCCGCCAACCTGATGCGCAAATTGACAGATATGACCGGGTTAAATCTGGGGTCTGGTATGGAGGAGGCATTGCAGAGAATGGAAGCAGGAGAAGACCCTGAAACCATAGAAGCGGAGATGGGAGATCTCTTAGAGGGGGAAGAGCCTTTTGCCTTTGAAAAAAAACATCCCAAAGGCCCCAAATCCCGGCCACCTGCTGTTGATGATAAATTGTATGATCTTTAATATGATACCCCCGTAAAAAGTTATTTTTACGGGCAATTGCAAATTGAGGAATTGAGGAATTGCTAAATATTATAAGCAGTTAATCTTGAGCGTATCATTCTAAATCCCGAATTTTTTGACTTTTCACATGGGCCTCATACCTCTACAAGCTCAATATCCCCCCAGGTAGCCATGGTATCTCCCACAATAGCAATTCCACCCAAAATACCATCGATCTGATCCGCCCATATGGCTACTTCCTCAAGATCTCTCTTTTTTTTGACCCTGTTTCCCAGGGCAGTTGCAGCGCCATCTGCCAAGGCCGCCGATGACGACAGGACGCAGACTACATCTGTGATCCCCCGGCTCAGGGAATGGCCCACCGTTGCAGATGAAGAACAGACGCCCAAGGGCATCTGCCTAACGGGAACCAGGAGACCAAATCTCCCGCTCAAAGGCGAACCCCCTGCAAAAACCGAGACAGTTAAAGGACGGTCGGCCTTCATGAAAATATCTCCTCCGTTTTCTACGATGACCTGATCTGTAAGATCGAGAAGCCCCATTCCAACGTACTGGGCAATAGCGCCTGCCACAGATGCCATAGGTCCCACATCGACCTTCCCTGTTGCACGAATCATCTCTTTTACAATCGGAGGGGCATAAGGGTCACGAACTAAGGGTGTGAGGGAGTTTGGAAACTCCGGATGAGATTCTATGTAGGATTCAAGCTGATACCTGCAATCAAATATCAAATCTCCGGTCTCTTTTTCTAAGTTTTTGTCTGCACAGACCCATAGATCTGTTTCTTTGACAGCAACACTAAAGCATGTCAGGTCCTTAGCACTGACTCTTTTCCTGTAAGTACGTTCTCTGTACTGGGGCATAACCTGACTTCCGCAAAGAATTGGATTGGAGTATTGGTCAAAAAAATAGGCTTCCCAAGATGCCGTTATTTCATCCCCTATTAATCTTCCCTCCTAAGTGGTTTAAGATTGCGGGAAAAAAGATGCACGTACATCCGAGAAGCCCGGTTGTGCCACAGGCCTTATATATATCCTCAATAAACTTTATGCAAAATTCGTACCGCGTTCTCAATTTAGATAAATAATAATGAATTCTATATAGTTAGCCAAATTATGCAAAAAAGCCACAATAAGAAATGTATCAAAAACACCACATCATGTGAAATTAGACAACACGGTTTCAATTGAATATTGATACGCCCGCAAAAAATTCCTACCTGTCCGGCTAAAAAAATAGCCACGGAGACTCAGAGACAAAGAGGAAAACATTTTAGGGAAAAGGTCTTCATTCTCAATTTCCCTCTGTGCCTCTGTGGCAAAAAAAGCACTTCATACGCTTCCTCAACCCTCAATCTCCAAATCCGCTTCAAATAACTTGGGCCCCTTTATAACGATCCATATAAGTTTCGCTTTGGCCATCCCGGTCCATTTTCAGGGCAAGGGGCACATAGTAGAGGATATCTTGGGCTGTTATCCCGTCTTCACCCTTTTCTTTGGCGGCTAAGTCTCCGGCAAATCCATGAATAAACACCCCCTTCAACACGGAATTATCTATGTTCAGGCCAAGACCAAACATTGCGGCGATAACCCCTGTAAGAACATCACCCGAGCCAGCGGTTGCCATACCCGGATTTCCCGACATATTAACAAAAACCTTTTCATCGGGAAATCCAATTAATGAACGGCCACCTTTCAGGGCAATAATCGTGTTCAGTTCCTTAGATGTGCGCTGGAGCATATCGATTTTGTTGGCATCTATTTCCTGTACGTCCACTCCCGTGAGCTTAGACATCTCGCCCGGATGCGGAGTAAGAATAGTGCCGGATTTCCTCTCTCTTATAATTTGCAAATCCTTGGAAATGGCAGTAATTCCATCACCATCTATGAGAAGTGGCCGGTTGATCTCCTTTGCCAACTCCCTTACCAGACCTTCAGTTTCTTCGTCTAATGACAGACCGGGTCCCAGGACAACCATATCCATTTTCGCCGCCAGATTAAGGAGGAAATCCTTATTCTCGAGAGATATGCTCCCCGCGGCTGTCTCTTTTTGCGGCAAAAAAACTATCTCACTCCCCTTGTTGGCAATGTGGGGTGTAATGGAAGCAGGCGCTGCAAGCCGCGAATACCCCCCACCAGCCTTCAGAAAAGACATGGCCGAGAAATAGGGCGCGCCAAAATAGTTGGCCGCACCGGCAATAAAAAGGACCTGGCCAAAACTCCCCTTATGGCCGTCCCTTTCTCTTGGCGGAAGCCTTTTTGGCTGATTTATTTCAACCTTCAGCGAATCCGAATCATATATTGCAGGAGGGAAGGAGATGTGCGTAACAAACAGTTTGCCGCAAAGATCATGACCCGGGAACAGGATATTTCCGGCCTTAGGAAGACCAAAGGTTACAGTATAATCAGCCTTTACCGCAACACCCATGATTTTTCCCGTATCACCTGTGACTCCGGAAGGGATATCAGCGCTGAATATCGTCTTCCCGCTGCCATTGATCAATTCAATGACATTCCGATACAGCCCCGTGACCTCCCGGATCAGGCCTGTGCCAAAGATGGCATCTATAATAGCATCTGAGTGGGCAACATCCGTTTTGACAGATTCGACAGATTCAACCTCCCGAATCTCAATCATCAATCTGGAAATGATGTCAAGATTGAGTCTTGCCGCACCCTTATATTGCCCCTTATCACCTAAGATAAAAACCTTTACTTTTCCGCCATTGGAATGAATTTTCCTTGCAATAACGAATCCATCACCACCATTATTGCCTATGCCGCAAAATATGATGAAATTTTTCCCCTTGATACCGCATTCCTTTGAAATAACGAAATAGGTCGCCTCTCCGGCGTTTTCCATCAACAGTTCTTCTTTGATACCGAATTCCTTAATGGCCGTCTTGTCTAAATTCCTCATCTCAGAAACGGTGCTTATCTTCATCTCTCCTCCTCGCTTAGTTTGAAATATGCTCTCTTATAATTAAGAATTTTGATATGTTAGGCTATCAACATCTAAACGTATAGTCAATAATATCTTGACATCGAATACAGGAGTAAAATAATGTTCTCACTTCGCAATAGGAGAGGCCATGAACCAGCACCTGCAGATTCTCTCTCAGATTCTTTCTCTAAGAATGATGGTCTCGTAGAAAGTCAGATGCCAAATTTCTCTTGTTTACAACCGGTTGATTTTGTTACACGCCGTTTTTAACTTTTGTGAATTTTGCCTGCCCTGTGGAATGCGAAGCCTATTCCTCCGGGGCCGCTTCATTAAAAATGACAAACTCAAATGATAACACAAGCTGCGAGATAAGACTGACAGTCCCGTTTCATGATCTGGACCCCATGAACATGGTCTGGCACGGGAATTATTTGAAATATTTTGATGTGGCGAGGTTTGCCCTGTTTGATAAATGCGGAATCGATCTCTACAGCTATTCTAAGAAAACAGGCTATCTTTTTCCCATAATCAAGACCTCTACAAAACACATTATTCCGCTTAGAAACCGTGATAAATTTATATGTAAGGCAACGGTCCTTGAGGCAAAGATCAAAATTATCATCGATTTCGAGATAAGATGTGAGGGAAGAAGGGAGATATGTGCAAAGGGGAGAAGCGAGCAGGTGGCGGTAAAATTCCCTGAAATGGAAATGATGTTTCAAATACCGGATGAAATCCGTATAGCCTTGGGGTATTAGCGATGGAAAAAAAGATTCAAGAGGCGCTCATAATAGGAGTAGAGAGGCTAACTGCATGGTCTGACCTCCTTGATGACATCAATGTGTTTCCTGTTGCTGATGGAGATACAGGACGTAATCTGACAACAAGTCTCTCTCCTCTCAGGGAGCTTGCCAGGGACCGGGAAAATACGATCCGTAAACTCCTATTTTCAGCCCGCGGGAATTCCGGAAACATAGCGGCCCTCTTTTTCTCCGGATTGCTGACCGCGGATTCCGTTGAAAACCTTCCTGCAGCTTCAAAGCTGGGAAGAGACCGGGCCTGGCAGGCGATTAACGACCCGGTCCCGGGAACTATGCTTGATGTTCTTGATGCATTAGCTGAAACCATGGGGGAAAATGATATCAACGAAAATGAGCAAAATGCATCAAAAATAATCCATGATCTCGAGAATGCAGTTCGATCCACCCATGAGTTGCTTCCCAAACTTAAAGATGCCGGAGTTGTAGATTCAGGGGCACTCGGTATGTTTATCTTTCTTGAAGGATTCTTTAAAAGCCTTACTAACAACACTGATCAATTCCAGCCGGTCACGGACCTTTTTGAGGGATTGCTTCATGTTTCTTCCTCTTTTCGTGAACGCCAGGAAGAAGGATACTGCATTGATATGGTCGTCCGCTTCGATGACACACCTGAAGACCAAATCCAGAGGCTTTCTGAACATGGCGACAGTGTGGTCGTAATCCCCCATGATGACTTTTTTAAGGTTCACCTCCATACGACCAACAGGGGTGAAGCGAAAAAAGGGATCGAATCTCTCTGTGAGGTTGTGCAGTGGTCAGATGATGATTTAGAGAAACAGGTAGCCGATTTCAAGAGATATGACACGCATCGCTGTATTCACATAATGACCGATGCCGCCGGATCCATAACCCGTGAAGACTCACGTAAAATGGGGATTACCCTTCTCGACAGCTATATCACTGCCGGCGACAGATCCCTCCCTGAAACGCTCTTTCTCCCGTCAGAGCTTTACAAATACATGAGAGGCGGCATAAAGGTGTCATCCTCTCAGGCCTCGATATTCGAGCGGCATCAATATTATCAGAGCATTCTGAATCAGCATGAAAGAGCGCTCTATCTCTGCGTGGGGTCTTATTACACCGGTAATTATGATACTGCAATGAAGTGGAAAAGCGACAACGACCCCGATGGTAGATTTACGGTGATTGATACAGGCGCCGCCTCCGGCCGGCTCGGAACGATCGTTATTGCAACCGCAAGATATGCGGCAAACAGAGATGATGCCGACTCGGTTATCGATTTTGCAAAAGCGGCCGTAGATGTATGCGAAGAATATGTCTTTCTTGACAAGCTTCATTATTTAGCGGCCGGTGGGAGACTTTCCAAGTCAAGTGCGTTTTTTGGTGACCTGCTCCATATGAAGCCGGTTATAAGCCCGCTCGCCGAAGGCGCAAAAAAAGTCGGGGTTTTGAGGAACCAGAAGGACCAGGTTCGATTTGCCCTTGAAAAGCTTGAGACGGCTTTTTCTAAGGATTCTAAATTTTTCATCCTGCTGCAATTTACCGATAACAAACCCTGGGTCAGCGATGTAGTCCTGAAAAAGATCGAAGGGCTCTATCCTTCTGCTGAAATAATGCTACAGCCGATCTCCCTAACCTCGGGCGTTCATATGGGACCGGGGACCTGGGCAATAGCATTCATTCCGGATCCTGTCACTCTTCTCGATCATTAAGAAAAGCGTAACCCCCTATGAAAGGTCTATTTTACAAGGCCCTAATCTTTGCGTCAAAGGCATTGGGCCACTGGGTTTTCGTACTCTTTGCCTGGATCGTTTCCACCGGCTATTTTTTTCTTTTCCCCCGGAGAGTCGGAATCGGCGTGAGATTTTATAAGGCGCTCTTCCCGGATAAGGGGTGGCATTATCACTATTGGTATACGTGGAAGCAGTTTCATAATTTCACTGATTTGTTTCTTGACAGGATGTTGCTTGCAAGTTCCGGCGCTATCTCATTCAGATCTACCGGTCTGGAACATCTCAAAGAGGCTGCAAAAAACGGGACAGGAGGAGTGATCCTCATGTCCCACATGGGGAGCTGGGAGGTGGCTGCCCTTCTCTTGAAAAAGGAGCTTCCCGACATTAAGCTGCTTCTTTACATGGGAATCAAAAACAAGGAGCAGATCGAAGCCATGCAAAAGGAGGGTGCAGTTCAAGCAGGCATAAGAGTCATCGCTCTAGATAAAGTTGAGGGTTCTCCTTTTGATATTGTTGAAGGGATAAAATTTCTGCAAGGAGGAGATTTTGTTTCTATGACAGGAGATGTCATCTGGAATAAAGACCAGCGGAGCGTCCCTGTTCGATTTCTTGGTCATGAGGCCCATCTTCCCGAAACGCCCCATCTTTTTGCGCTGCTTTCAGGCGCCCCGCTCTTTATCTTTTTTTCCTACCGTATTAGCAGAAAAACTTACGATTTTTCAATAACCAAGCCGATTTACGTTAAAGCTGCTTTACGTGCCGAAAGGAAGGAAGCAGTTAGAAAATCGGCCCAGGAATATGCTGAGATCCTGGAACAGTCTGTTCGGAATCATCCCCTTCAGTGGTATCATTTTGAGCCTTTTCTCGGAAGAAAGATTGATTAAGGAACTGTCCGGACAGTTCCTAACTTTGCGACATATCTGGTATTATCGATTCAATTTGACATTTGCCTTCCACTAAAATATGTTTCAAAGTTGTTATTGGCTTCCCCGGGCCGCCATGTTATATTTAAAAGTTATTTGAGTCTTAGACTTGATGGCCTGGGAAGAAATCGGAAAGTCCGGAAATTTGAGAGACACCCTTAAGCGTTAACTGCTTACACGAGACCAACAATATGACAAGAGAAGAGATACAATCTAAAATCTTGATGGTTTTTAAAGAGGAATTTGAAATAGTAAATCCGGGATTAGATGAAAACCTGACGGAAAAATACGATTTTGACAGCATAGATGCTTTAGAGCTCCTGGGTGAAATTGAAACGCTGTTAGGCTCAGAGCTTACCCGTGACGAAAAAAAAGCGTCTATGGATATTAGAACAATCAATCAAATCTGTGACTATATTGAACAGCTTGCCAAAAAGAGATCTTCGTAAAAGTCCCATCATATCTCTGCAAACGGGAGTATCATGGAAAAAAGGGTGGTAATTACGGCGTCATCGGCCATAACTCCGATTGGCCACCATAAGGACGAAATAATTGATAGTCTTGTTAATGGAAAATCCGGCGTAAAGGAATTGCGTGACGATAAGCTCCTGACTGCCTACGTCGCATCCAAGGTCTTTG
>DAOVUP010000202.1 GCA_030632525.1 Desulfobacteraceae bacterium
AACGCCGGAATGCGAATACCTAAAAGTGAAATTATTAAGCCCAGTCAATATAAATTTTATAAATCGGCTTGAGCCGCAATGGAGAAGTCTTGCCTAAAAAAAGTCAATTTTTTCTGTTGATTTTTTCCTGGTGCTCTCCAATACTCCAGGTCAAATTTCTATCAAAGAACCTCTTCCAGGTCCGCAAACTGATCTTCCATCTGGTAAAGTACCTGATCCAGTTCATTGAGACGTCTCCCTAAGAGATGCTCCCTCGCAATCTCCTTTAGTCCCATTATCTTTTCTGCGTAAGGGCCGAGTTGATCTCTTACATCAGAGGGCGTGTGGGGATTATCCGTGATGGTCTCTAAATAATCGGCCATTTCATAAAAAGAAATTTCCCTTTCTACCAGATCCTTATGGGACATTCGCTTCAACAAATTCGCAATATTAGGGAAACGTTTTTCAAAACGTTTCTCATAAAAAGAGATAATCCGTATATCGACCTGCATATACTTGCTCATTTTAAATACCTCCCTTCCAAAATACGGCCCGGCTAATCCTGGAATATCTCTCTCGCCGCGACGAGCCTCATAATTTGGTTCGTGCCGGTGTAAATTTGAATGAGTTTGGCATCACGCATCATCCTTTCTACCGGATAATCCTTCATATAGCCATAGCCCCCCAGGACCTGAACGGCATCTGTCGTAACCTTCATGGCATTGTCTGAAGCGACAAATTTGGCCATGGCGCACGATTTGCGTACAAGTCTCGATTCTTTCCTGTCAAGATATCTTGCCGCCTGGTAGGTCAAAAGACGGGCGGCCTCGGTACCTGCAACCATATCTGCAATCATGAATTGTATGGCCTGCATGTCGGCAATGGGTTTACCGAACTGGACCCTTTCTTTGGCATAGTTGACGGCCTCGTGGATGGCACCTTGAGCCAGACCAACGGCCTGGGACGCTGAAAAGAGCCGGCTGGTATCCAGAGCCACCATCATATTGACAATCCCTTTGCCTTCATGACCGATGATATTCTCTGCGGATATCTCCATATCTTCAAAAAATAGTTGCGAATTGACGCAGCCTCGCATGCCCATCTTGTTTTCGTCCTTGCCATAGTTGAGGCCTTTGGAACCTTTCTCTACGACAAAAGCCGTAATCCCCTTTGACCCTTTTTGAGGGTCTGTAAATGCGTAGACGGTTAAGACATCGGCAATGCTCCCATTGGTGATAAAACATTTCTGGCCGTTTAAGATATAGACATCTCCCTTTCGAACTGCACGGGTCCTCATGGAAAGGATATCCGATCCAGCCCCCGGCTCTGTGACCGCAAATCCGGCCAGTTTTTCCTTAGCCAGTCCGGTCAGATATTTCTTTTTCAGTTCTTCGCTCCCGGCAAAAAGAATAGGGAGCATACCGTCGGCCTGGGCAATCAGGATGAGGGCCGAAGAGGCACAGGCCTTTGAGATTTCTTCCAAAATCATGGAAAAGGTCAGATAGTCTAATCCGATACCCCCATATTTTTCAGGGAGAAGGGGCGCTAAGATACCGTTTTCTGAAAATATCCTGACCGTATCCCATGGGAATTCCGCCCGCTCGTCGATTTCTGCAGCCCTGGGATGTATATTTTTTTGAACAATCCCCTTAACAGTAGCAAGTATCATCTTCTGTTCAGCGGTCAGTTCTATCATGGACTTTTCTCCCTCTACCCTTTTATTCGACAGTAAGTCCCGTACTTCCCAATATCTCCTTTTCTTCAAAAGCCATATGCATGGAACCTCTCCCAGACTCTGTAGCGATTATGACTCAAGGGTCTACCATTTTCAAGGATTTTTGATGGTTTCGTAAAAAGTCAAAAAGCGCACGATTTGGCGCAATTGCTTTTCATCTAAATGTTCATAATAATAGGCAATTCCTAAAATTCTACGAGTAATCAAACAATCACACCAAGGTCAAGGCTAAAGCCGCAAAAATAACGATCACGTAGAGCATTGGATGGATATCCCTTGCCTGTCCCTTCAGGATTTTGAGGAACGTATAAAAAATAAAGCTCCAGCTGATCCCCTGTGTGATGGAATAGGTCAGGGGGATAAGGATGAGTGCCAAAAAGGCGGGAAGCCCTTCTTCGATCTTCTTGAAGTCAATATTGACCATTGCCCTGATCATGTAAAGCCCGACAAGGATAAGTGCGGGAGCGGTGGCAATTATAGGGATCGTTTCGATTAGAGGTGCCAGATAAAGAAAAGGGAGGAAAAGAATCCCCACAATAACCGCGGTAAGACCGGTCCTGCCACCCGCTTCGATACCTGCAGCACTTTCGATATAAGTGGTTCCGGAGCTGGAACCAAGAGGTCCGGCTATGGTCGTTGAAACAGCATCGATAAGCAGCGCCCGCTTAAGGTTCTTTGGCTGTCCCCGGCTGTCTTTCAGGTCAGCTACCTGAGCCACCCCAAGGAAGGTAGAGATCGAGTCAAACATATCTGTGAAAAAGAAGGTAAAGATCACTCCCAGCATCCCCAGCCTGAAAGTATCCATGATGTCCAGCTTGAAAAATGCGCTACTGAAATCCGGGAAAGAGAATAGTCTTTCCGGGATTCTTACCATGATTTCATCTCCCCATAATCTGCCGCACGAATAAGCCACAACAGTTGTGAAGACAATCCCTATTAGGAGCGAGCCCTTTGTATTTCTACTTATCAGCAGAACGGTAAATGCTAATCCGGTTAAGAATATGATTACATTTGGAGTGAACTTACCAAAGGTTACCAGTGTTTCCGGGGAATAAACGATAAAACAGGCCTCTTTCAGGCCAATCAAGGTTATAAACAGCCCGATACCGGCTGCCACGCCATATCTGATGCAGTCCGGTATGGCCTGGACGATCATTTCCCTCACCCTGGTTATAGAAAGGACTAAGAAGATGAGGCCTGAGATAAATACGGTCCCCAGGGCCGTCTGCCATGGAACCCCCATACCCATGACTACCTGGAAGGTAAAGAAGGCCGTGACCCCCATACCCGGTGCAAGCGCAAAAGGCAGATTGGCCACAAGCCCCATCAGGATGCTGGAGAGGGCTGAAACAAGAATGGTGGCGGTAAGGGCGCCCGAAAAAGGGATGCCTCCTGTAGATAGAATGCTGGGGCTGACGATAATAACATAACTCATTGTGAGAAATGTGGTAAACCCGGCAATGAGTTCAGTCCTGATATCAGTATTATTCTTCTTTAACTTAAATAGCTTTTCAAAGAAATCTGACATTTTGGCTTCTCTCAGATTTTCCTCAATTCTTCCATCTTCACTTCCAGAGGTTCCAACTCTTTTTCCCGGCCAAACTTTCTGAGTCTTTCCTTCAGATTTTCGATTTCTTTCTGAATCCAGGGCAATAACTCTTTTTGTATTTTTTCGCGAAACTCTTTCCCCGATTTTTTCATTTTTTCTTTTAGCTGATTCAGGTAATGCTCAAGATTCTTGATTTCTTCGCTTTCAGGTATTTGTTTGATTTCATCGGACAATTTATTGATTTTACGGCTTAATTCTGACATAGCTTTGCCAAAATCTTCCTCCATCTGACCCAAGAGGAGCGCAAATCGTGTAGAACCCTCAATCATGGCACCCTTTTCGAGAGGCACACCACCCGCTGCCACCTTTACCATTTTAATAGCCTTACGCCCTTTTACCGAAGGATCATTAATAATAAAAAATCGGGAGTACTCAGTTACCGCCTTTTTAAAACCCTTATCGATCTTCACATCAGCAATATAGTCACCCTTTTCGGAGTAAGAGATGGTATCTACCTTACCAATCTGATTCTTCTCAAAAATAATCCGGTCATCCGCTCGCAAACCTTCTGTCTGAGTAAACCGAATCTTCAAGTTGAGGTCTCTACTATAACATCCCAAAATAACAAATGAAATGATCAGCAAAGGAAATATTTTCTTAAGCATGTTTGTACCTCCGCAATTTAGATAGTGCCTGAACGAAAACTGTCTTTTTCGCTCGGACACTATATATGAAATTTCTCGGGTTCTGGGGTTCACCGATTCAATGTTCAGCCATAGCTCACTCAGATTCAACAATGGAACTGGCGTCTCTCTGCCTCAAATCGGAAAG
>DAOVUP010000045.1 GCA_030632525.1 Desulfobacteraceae bacterium
ACAGAAGAAGGGGAGGGAAGTAGGAAATGGACACCGTAAACCTCCCAGCCGGCCGTCTTCAACACTGCCGCGGCCAATGAACTGTCCACCCCGCCACTGAGGGCCACTGTTATATCTGATGGTTGATCCATTAACACGATACTCTCCTGCAAATTTGATTCATCTCGCCAAAACTGTCCCGTTCGATTTTTACCCCGTTCAATTCCGCAGGATCATTTAACCGGGGCTTTGAGTTTCCCATTCAACCGGGACGAAGACCATTTAACTGGAGGAGTGCCAGCAGACATTACCAGGGTAAGGGATAAATTTAAAATATCAAACAGTTAAGCAAAAGCAAAGGAGTTAATCAACAAAAATAGCGTCCTTTCGTATACTATTCAAAGAGTAGAAACTGACTTGTCTTGTTATTAGGCTATTTTCCGTTGCAACAGATACTTATCTGTGGGAAAAAACTGAAAAACCAGCTATATTTAATAATGAATGAAAAACAGAGTACGTCACCCTTGGTCCACTAATGAATATCCGGCGCAGGAGGTTCCCATGGCCAAAAAGGAAACCCTCTTTTTAACACGTACAGAGGCATTGGAGGCCATCTGCCGTGATTTTCGACAATACGACCCGCAAATCATGTTATTTTGTCAAATCATTCGGCTGATTTCCGGGGGTGATATCGTTGCAAAGAGGGAGGGGCAAAAGAACGGAGCATGGATCAGCCTGCCTGGACGAGGGAATATGCGCTGGATGGACGGGGTTGAAATGGTTGAATACCTCTGTGAGTCCCTTGAGTCTGACTTGAGTGTTTCACTGGTAGCATCCATCTGCGCCAGGGTTTTTCAAACACGGGCCTCTGTGACGATGGATTCCGCAACCGGTCAAGAAGGAATCAACATTGAAACAGGAATAGAGGATTTTGTCTGCCGACAATGTGGTCAATGCTGCAGCACTCTCGATTACCAAAGAGAAGTGATAGAGGAGGACGTGGAGTTATGGCAGGAGTTGGGACGAAAGGACATCCTGCGGTGGGTGGGCGTTTTTACGGGAGAAAGCGACAAAAAATCCTACAAGATCTGGATGACACCCGGCACCACAGAGTTGGCGGAAGGTTGCCCTTTTCTGAAAAGAATATCATCGGAAAACCGCTCGGTTTGTCTGATCCAGGACGTAAAGCCAGGGATATGCCGCCAATATCCATCCAGCAGAAAACACGCCGTCATGACCGGATGTCCCGGCTTTAAAAGAGACCTATGAAAAACGTCCCCTTTCGCCCAATCTCTGCGTTGCATTCGGATTTCAATCCTCGAAATATTTAATATATTCCTGTGGTTAAAATCCTCATGCGCCTTGATCTTGAACGAAATTGAACATTTTTCAAAGGTCTCTAACAAGGAAGTTATTCCGGTCAGGCCCTAATTATCTATTTCTCTGCCTGCGCTTCCATTTAGCCCGTAAACAGGAAAAGATTTTGGTTAAGGAAATAACAAGAAGGGCAATTGCAAACAGGTCTCCAAAGCGGCTGTAAAATGTTAAAGGGGAACCAGACAAAGTCAAGGAACGCTCTAATACCTCTTCGGAAAAGAGATCGCTCTCAGAAAGAATGGTCCCCTGGGGCCCTATGAAGGCACTGAACCCGGTGTTTGCTGCCCGTATCATAGGTCTTTGGTTTTCCACGGCGCGGAATACGGCCATGCTGATATGCTGGTAGGGGGCGCTGGTCATACCGAACCAGGCATCGTTTGTGATGTTGACAAGGACGTTTGCTCCTTCTCTTACGAGGGTTCTGGCCAATTCCGGGAAGACCGCCTCAAAGCATATGAGTATTCCTAACGATAGATCCCCGGTCTTCAGAGGAACCAGCTTCTCCCCTGTTGCAAAATCACCGGCGGCCTGGACTAAATTGTTGATAAAAGGCAGGTATTTTTTTAGGGGAACATACTCACCAAAAGGCACGAGGTGCGTCTTGTCGTAATACTGGATCTGTTGAATCTCCGGTGTGATCATATAGGCGCGGTTGTAGTACCTTATTGCGCCACCGATACGTTTATAAGCCGGACTGCCGAAGACGAGAATAGCCCCCGACTTATCTGCAAGCGAAAATATTTTGGGAGAGAACTCGTGGCTATCCTGGAAGAAGAAGGGTAGCGATGTCTCTGGCCACACGATCAATTGAGGTCTGAATGAGCTGGTAGACCGGGTCATCCGTTGGTAGGTTCTTATGGTTTCCATCTGATATGCCGGATCCCATTTTAAGGACTGGTTGATGTTGGCCTGTATGATAGCTGCGTTTATACGGTTTCCACTTTTTTCGCCTGCCCTGTTATCGGAGAGGTGATGATGCCCATATGTCAATGCCCCAATCAGGAAGATCAAAAGAAGCGAGAGTCCCCATTTCAGAGAGACGTTGCTCTCGTGGTGACGTCTTGTAAGCATGCGGAAGATGAGCCCGTTTGCAAAGACAATTAAGAAGGAGATGCCATACACCCCCAAAAGATCTGAAATTTGAATTAGATATAGCTGTTCATATTGGGTATACCCTAAAAGACACCAGGGAAAACCAGTTAGAAAATGCCCTTTCATATATTCTATGGCAACCCAGAAACACGCCATTAAAATAAAAGAGAAACGGGAATCCTTGAGGTAGGTTGTCAAACACGCAAAGAGACCAAGATAGAGAGAGAGGTAGAGAGAGAGGAGAACAAGCGCTAAAAGGGCAACAAAGACATTCAGGTTTCCATAGCGTCCGAGCACTACTACAATCCAGTAAATCAGAGTGAGATAATGGATCAGGCCAGAAAAAAGGCCTAATCTGAAGGCCTTATAAGGGGATGCGGTTTCAATGCTTTTCAGGAGGGGAATCAGGGCAAACCATGCAACAAATGAAAGGTGTCCGGGGGGGAAGGATATTGTCAATAGCACTCCGGACAGAATAGCAAGTAGTAGATTGCGTAATGAAGGGGAGGCTGGTTTTGTAGTCGTCATAATGCAGATTGGTCACATAGAACCGGAACCGGGGGGAGAGCCCTTACCTGGGGAACCTGGTTCATCCTTGCGGGTAATCAAAACCTCCTCAATTTTTCGCTGGTCCCCCTTTTTAATTATCATTTCAATATCCTGGAATGATACTTTTTCGTTTACTTCCGGGATTCTTCCGATGAGGTGGATTAGAAAGCCACCTACTGATTCAAAGCCACCCTCTGGCAGGTCTATTTTGAGTTGTGCTCCTAATTTTTCAACCTCTAAACGGGCATCTACCAAAAGAGACCCATCGTCAAGCACCTCTAACATGGGCTCATCGTAATCATGCTCATCCATGATCTCCCCGACAATTTCCTCCAGGATGTCTTCAACGGTGATAATACCAGAAGTGCCTCCATACTCATCAGTAACTATGGCTAAGTGGGTCATTTTTTCTTGCAGGTCTTTAAGGAGATCACTGACCCGCCGGTTTTCAGGCACAAAAAAGGGCTTTCTGAGTATATCAAAGGGAATTTTGGATTCGGGAGCCTTACCCAGGAGTTTGAGAAGATCCTTTGAATGCAGGATCCCCACAACTTGGTCAATATTATCCTTATGAATTGGAATTCTGGTATGTCCGCAATCAGTGACAAGATTGATGACTTCGCCAAGGGTGGCATCCGCCGAGGCTGAGAGGATTTCAGTCCGGGGAATCATTATGGAGTGGGCCTTTATCTCTTTAAGATCGAGCACACCATAAACCATGTGGGATTCTTCGTTGGTGATAAGGCCCTTGGCCTGCCCTTCATCTATGAGGTCATGGATTTCTTCGGTTAGATCATTACTGAGGTCCAAGCGTGTTTTTTTCTTGATCAAGGATTTTATAAGACCCCAAAATCCCTGTTCAGAGTCATCTTCCAAAGGTTTTTTCTTCTCCTGTCTTAAAGGTTAAAAGCGGGGAAGCTTGAAAATCAAAAGTTAATCACACTCCCCACTAAATTGGGATATCTCCATCCATTTGAAAGCATGTAATGCTTTAGCCCTTTGGGAATGTGTCACAAGGACAAATGGTCTGACGATGCTTTTTATCAAAGGGCAAAATCTTTTGGGAAATATTTTATTTTTATCGCGCTTCAATGTCAAGGTTTTTGGAATTTATGGTCCTGCAGGGTGAAAAATTTCTCTTGACTGTGTGAATTAACTATATTATATTTCTAATCAAATGGATGCGCTGTAGGTGCATCTTGTGAGTGAGATAGATAATTTTAAGCCGTAAGCGGGCATAGCTCAGTTGGTAGAGTACAAGCTTCCCAAGCTTGGGGTCGCGGGTTCGAACCCCGTTGCCCGCTCCACTAGGAGCTTGTCCGAGAATGAGAGATTTTTTGCAAAGTCAAGGAAGGCGAAGATTTTAACCGCAAGAATACATTGAAGTATTTTGAGGATTAAAATTTGAGCCTGACGCGGAAATTGCGGAAAATAGCCATTCTCGGACAGCCTCCTAGTAGTTAGTGTAGCTTGACGTTATTCCCCCTTTTTGAGGTTGTCAACCGGTCTAAAGAGCGATTGATCTACTTCGAATTGCGGACACTGCGTTGGTTTTTCATAATTCCTTGTAATTTTACACAGAGGATCTTATGTAATAGAGCGCTTTACAATTTAGTCTGCAACGGGGAAGCGGGCGTCATAGCCCGCTTTTTTGTTTTATTGGATTGGGATTGACTCAGACCATGTCAGAAATGACCAGCCCGGTTATAAAAGAGGTGTTCGCCCTTATTGAACCGATTCTTGATGAGATAGAGATTGAACTGGTTGATATTGAATATCTTTTTGAACAGGGGAGATGGATACTCAGGATCTATGTGGATAAATCAGGAGGAATTACATTAGATCATTGTGCCCGGGTGAGCAGGGAGATCGGTGATCTGATTGAAGTTAAAGATATTTTCCATCAAGGATATGTCCTGGAAGTCTCCTCTCCGGGTCTCAACAGACGTCTTAAAAAGGAAAAGGATTTTCAGAGAGTTGTTGGAAAGAACATCAAAATAAGAATGACCACCCCCTTTGAAGGGCAGCGAAATTTCCGAGGCAATCTGCAATCCTTTAAGAATGGGATTTTGTATCTTGGTATCAAAGATGATTTGATTTTGCTCCCTTATGGGGATGTTGAAAAAGCTAATTTGGTGTATGATTTTGAGAATTGAAGAATTCACCGTTTTTTTTGGAGTTTAAGTGATGATTTCGGATTTAAAGAGGGTTATTGACCAGGTAAGCCGTGAAAGGGGTGTTGAACCGGATGTCTTGATAGAAGCGCTTGAAGAGGCAGTGAAGGCAGCAGCTCGCAAGAAATTCGGCCCGGATTACGATCTCGAGGTCAGGTATAATGAGGAAGTGGGGGAGATTGAGGCTTTCGAATTCAAGGAAGTTGTTGAAGAGGTGACAAATGAAAATCTTCAAATATCCCTCAAAGAAGGACGCGAAATGGATCCTGAATCAGAACCGGGGGACGGTCTCGGGGTCAAGATGGATACTGACGCTTTTGGAAGGATAGCAGCCCAATCAGCCAAACAGGTGATAATGCAGCGTCTGAAAGAAGCTGAGAGAGATATGGTCTATGAGGATTTTAAAGACCGGCGTGGAGAAGCCCTCAACGGGATCGTGCAGCGATTTGACAGAGGCGCCATTATTGTCAATGTAGGGAGGGCAGAAGCCGAGCTGCCACAAAAAGAGCAGATGCCGAGGGAGTCTTACAGACAGGGCGATCGAGTCAGGGCGTATATTTTCGATGTAAAACAGTTCAGTCGAGGACCGCAGATTATACTTTCCAGGACCCATCCAAATTTTCTGGCAGTCCTATTTGAAAACGAGGTTCCTGAAATCTCTGAGGGTATTGTGCAAGTAATGCAAGTCGCCCGAGAACCTGGAGCCAGGGCCAAGATTGCAGTAAGCTCTAAAGACCCTGATGTGGATCCGGTGGGGGCGTGTGTAGGGATGAAAGGGAGAAGGGTGCAGGCAGTGGTACAGGAACTACGCGGGGAAAAGATAGATATTGTCACCTGGGACCCTGACGCAGCAAAATTTATATGTAATGCCTTGGCGCCCGCCGAAATTACGAGGGTCATCGTAGATGAGGAAAGCCGCAGCATGGAAGTAGTGGTCCCCGATGACCAGCTGTCATTGGCAATAGGAAAAAGGGGCCAGAATGTGCGGTTGGCCTCGAGATTAACCGGATGGAGATTGGATGTTGTCGGCGAAACCAATTATAATGAGGCCCTCAAGGATGGATACCGGTCCCTTCTCGATCTTCCGGGAATAGGGGAAAAGAGAGCCACCGATCTATATGAGGCTGACTTTAAATCTGCCGGGGATGTGGCAGGGGCCATGGTTGAAGATCTACTCTCCATAAAGGGAATGTCAGAGTCGAGGGCAGAGGAACTCATTAAAGAGGCCATTCGTTATATTGATGAACGAGCTAAAAGGGCTAAGATCGAAAAAGATAAGCCGAAAAAAACAGAGGCGGAAAACCCCTTAGAAAATGAGAGCGGAGAAGCCACAGGTGAAAATGCCCCTGACAATGAAGACACTGAAACGGGTGCAGTGGAAAAGTCTGAAATAGAGGACCTGCCTGGACAGGATGATAATGAAACCAAAGATAAAGATCTCTCTGATCATGAAAAATCTGAAACAGAAGAGGTCCAAAGGTCTGAAACAGAGGATACGCCGAACCAGAATAATGATGAAACCAAGAGCGTAAAAGCCCCTGATGAGTAAAGGGAAAGGGCACATACCGATAAGGACATGCATATGCTGCGGCATAAAGCGGGGCAAGAAGGATTTGATCAGGCTTGCCTTGACTGCCGGAGGAGTGATAGTTCAAGACATTAGGGGGCAAGGAAAGGGCCGGGGCGCCTATGTCTGTGCTGACAAATCCTGTTTGATGGCCCTGAAAACGAGCAGACGTCTCAATAGGGCATTCAGGACAGAAAACAGGCTGGTGTACGGCCAATTTGAATAATTTTTGGGGGAATCAATGGCTAAAGTCAGGGTTTATGAATTAGCAAAAGAACTCGACCTGGAGAGCAAGCAACTGGTGGAGAAGCTTACCGCCGGTGGGATGGACATCAAGAATTATATGAGCACTCTTGATGAACAATCGGTTGTCAGGGCAAGAGAGATTGTGTCCGGAGCCGTATCAGAAGTGGTGGTGGAAAAACGAATCAAACCTACGGTGATTCGCAGACGCAAGAAGGTTGTCAGAGTCGAGCAGACGCCCCCCGAAGCTGTGATAGAGGAAGAAAAAGCTTCCGAAAAGAAAACCGCCCCTGAAGAGGACGTATTGGAGGAAAAGGGGGAAATCAAGGAAATACCCGCTGTTGAGGATACACCAAAGGGAGAACCCGAGTTAGAAGAAAAGCCTTCCACACCTGTCATCCCTGAAGAAAAAAAGGATGTCAGCGCTCCTGCAGAAATACCCTTAGCTAAAGCAAAGAAGGCAAAGCCGAAAAGGGGCAAAAAGAAGAAAGTTGATCAGCCAGCCAAAATCATAATGAGCCCTGAGGAAGGTCCACTGAAGGGTCTTTTGGCCAAGAAAGCTGAAGCTAAAAAAGAGGTCATTCCTGCTAAAACATCAAGGATTAAACCCCCGCTGGGGGCCCCAAAGGAGAAGGAAGAAAAACTGAAAAAAGGAATACCCCCCAAGAAGAAAAAGAGCAGAAAAGGAGCAAAGGCTGAAGACACCCCTGCCCGAGGGACATTTCGACGGCAAAAGAAAGAGGTCTACGAACGTGCTGATCTTTACAGTGGTCGCCCCCGCAAGCGAAAAGGACCGAAAGGCGGCAGGAAAGGGAAAGAGACACCCAGAAACTTCAAACATACCGAAATCACCGTTCCCAAGGCCATAAAGAGAAGGATCAAGGTCCAGGAGTTTGTCACGGTCGTCGATTTGGCCAAGGCCATGGGGACCAAAGCTGCTGAACTGATGAAGCGGTTAATTAATTTTGGTGTAATGGCAAACATTAACCAGCCCATAGACTTTGAATCCGCATCTGTTGTGGCAGATGACCTGGGTTTCGAACTTGAACTGGATACCTTTGAGGAGGAGAGTTTCCTTTCAGACATTGTCGATCGACCTGAAGATCTATCTCCGAGGCCACCCGTGGTAACAATTATGGGACCTGTCCATCACGGGGGGACGTCGGTATTACAGGAGTGAGCGCAAGTGGATAGCATGG